>SBHH01000272.1 GCA_006226265.1 Alphaproteobacteria bacterium
ATAGCGCTGCAGCACCGAAAACAGCTTGATCAGCGCAATCGTATAGGGAATGCTGGCAGGCGAGCTATTCCCGATCTGATTGAAAAATTTCCCACAACCATTTGATTTTACAGCTATAAAAGCCGCACAATGCCGATCAAATGGATTTGACTTGCCGCCCGATTTCATCAGCTTGATCTCGATTACGTCAAGAAACTGTTTCATGTTCTTGACATTGGCGTCCAGCACGATGGGGCTGAGACAGGACATTGACGGGTTCAGTTCATAGAGGCAGCGTTCCAGACCGAAACCGGGATTTTTCTTTTGCTTCATGTGATCGAAGCAATTGGAAGCCCTGGAATGGGCGATCCAGCCACGCGTGCGCTTGCCTTTCCCGCTTCCCCCCGTCTCATGGATTGCCGCTTTCAACAACAGGCCGCTTTCCATCAGGTCGGCCAGCATGCCTTTCATGCTAGTCGAATCCTCATAGAAAGCATAGGCGAGCAGGCCGCCAAGGCCACTGCGGGCGAACGACAGCTCTCGATACCAATAAGTTCCCCGGACATTGAGCAGGCTGTTAATCTGCGCAACGAGCGCCGTCTCGCTCCGCATGAGGCCCCGACTGTTATCTGCCGCCATCTGTTCGAGAAAGGCTATCTCCTCTCCCGCCTCGTTGTCGCGAAGCGCATTCCGGATCCAGCTTTGCAGCTTGCCGCTGGAGAGAAGGTTGCAGGCTTCCCGTGGGTTCTTTGTGAGAGCGTGGGACAAGAGCCGGGGCGAGACAAACTCGCCACCGTCAAAGCGGATTTTCTGTGAGGTGCGCCGATCTCCCATTCCTTGCGCCACCACGTCGGTCGCGGCTGAGCGCCAATGCGTCAGCATTTCGGCATCCCAGCGCCGTGCCGGATCGTCCTGCAGCAGACCACGAAGAAGATCACCAGTACGCTGCGACAGATGAAGATGTGCGGCGAGAAACCCGAAACTGCCCATTTCCAGCTTGCGAAGGTACAGCTCCTCCGTATTCAGGTCTTTCGCCGGAAGCTCTCCGGTCAGCAAATGCAGGATCAACACGCCAACTGCGTAAAGATCCGACGCAGGATCTCCGTCACCGCGGCCGAACGGATGGGCATTGGCGCTTTCCAGCGGCTCATACACGGCAGGCTGCGCGGCGCCTGGCGCCGTCGTAACCGCCTCGCCCAGAAGGACGCGCTTGTGCAGCGCGTCTTCATAGAAAATGTTGTCGGCGCGGATACCCCGATGCGCCATATTGGTCGCATGCAGCGATGTCAATGCCTCGGCGATCGACGGTAAAATGATATCGACGATCCGCCGTTCGGGCACCGGGCCGCCGGTCATTACGCCGCCACCGCCCGGCATGTCAAAAATGAAAATCTCCCGGACATCGGTCTCCCCGAACCGCACGGGCCCACGGGCCCGAAGATCAACCTGGTTTTTAAAAGGGCTCATCTCCATTGCGGTAATGAGAGCTTTCCGGGGCAGGCTGTAGGGGCTTGCTGCGATCGCGAAGATGTCGGCATCCGCGTTCTGCTCGTCGATAGCGCGGAATGCCTGGTTCATGCCGTTGTTGAGAAATTCGAGCGGTGCCGAAAAATCCACGCGGAAACGACCGTTCAGCAGGCTTTTCACGCCTTCAGACGGGTTTTTATGCGGTGTTTCCAATTCTTCTGCGTTCAACATCTGTCATCCTCGGAAGGCCCATAGCCGGACCGGGAACGGCAGTGTCGCAGAATCACGTTAAAAGGACGTAAACTTTTCCCTAAAAACTTCTTCGAAACCGCGGAAATCAGCGATAGCGGTTCTAGTCTTCGAAGGGGTCGCGCACGAGGATCGTATCCTCGCGTTCGGGGCTGGTGGAAAGAAGCGCGACCGGCGCCTCGATCAGTTCCTCGACATGGCGGATATATTTGACCGCCGCGGCGGGAAGGTCGGCCCAGCTCCGCGCGCCAAAGGTGCTCTCGCTCCAGCCTTCCATGGTCTCGTAGATCGGCTTCACGTCCGCCTGATCCGCCATGTTGAGCGGGAAGTAATCGAGCGTCTCGCCCCGGAGCTCATAGCCGACGCAGATTTTAAGTTCGTCCATGCCATCCAGTACATCGAGCTTGGTAAGCGCGATACCCGTGATGCCGCCGGTCTTGACCGCCTGACGCACCATCACCGCATCGAACCAGCCGCAGCGGCGCTTGCGCCCCGTAACGACGCCGAACTCGCGCCCGCGTGCGCCAAGGCCTTCGCCAACCTCGTCAAAAAGTTCCGTCGGGAACGGCCCTTCGCCCACACGGGTCGTATAGGCCTTGGTGATGCCAAGGACATAATTTACCGATCCCGGTCCAACCCCGCTGCCAACCGCCGCCTGTCCACCATGCGTGTTGGAGGAGGTGACGAAGGGATAGGTGCCATGGTCGTTATCGAGCATCGCACCTTGCGCCCCTTCAAAGAGGACGCGCTTGTGGCCCTTCTTCGCCTCGTCAAGCCTGCGCCAGACGATATCCGCAAATTCAAGGACTTGCGGCGCAATCTCAAGAAGCTGGGCGAGCAATTCATCGCCATCGACGAGCGGCGCGCCGAGGCCCTTCCGCAGGGCATTGTGATGCGAGAGAAGTGTATCGATTTTCTTCGTGAGAAGCTCCTTGTCGGTGAGGTCGCAGACGCGGATCGCCCGCCTTGCCGTCTTGTCCTCATAGGCCGGGCCAATGCCGCGCCGGGTCGTGCCGATCTTGACGGCGGCGCTTGCATCTTCGCGCAAGGCGTCGAGCTCCCCGTGAAGCGGCAGGATCAGGGTCGCGTTTTCCGCGATTTTGAGATTGTCACGGGTAATGCTCACCCCTTGCGCGCGGACCGTCTCGATTTCTTTCAACAGTGCCCAGGGATCGACGACAACGCCGTTGCCGATAACGGAGATTTTGCCGCCCCGCACGATCCCGGAAGGAAGCAGGCTCAGCTTGTAGACCGTGCCATCGACAACCAGCGTATGGCCGGCATTATGCCCGCCCTGAAAGCGCACCACCACATCGGCCCGCTGCGACAGCCAGTCAACGATCTTGCCCTTGCCCTCGTCCCCCCATTGGGAACCAACAACCGCTACATTCGCCATGCTTCTCTAAGTCCTTGAAAATGAAGATCTGTTCTGATCAGGAAAGTTTTTCGACGCCGTTCGCGCCGAGGAAATGACCGCAATGGAGGCGCTTCGCCTCCGCGGCAATATCCGTCTCTGCCTTGAGGCCCGCGACGGTGATCCATCCCGCATCGCGCATTTCGCGCCCGCGACTTCGTGCCGTGCCGAAGGGAATATAAAGGCGATTGTCCTGTGCCTTGCGCGGCACCGCCCGCATCAGGCTGTCGAGGAACAGCGTGAAACCGGAGGCTTCCTCCCCGTCCATCAGCTGATAGCGCCCGCCCCGGCCAAGTTCGCCCCGAACGCCCCGCCCGAAAACCGTAAAGCTAAGGCCCGTCTGATATTCAAAGCCGCGATATTCGCCGGGATCGATGGTAAGGTCGAGATCGGGCGCGGCTTCGGCAAGCTGCACCGCCAGTTTTTCAAGGCCCGCAATACGTGCCCGTGCGCCTTCCGGCAGATCGAGGGCCTGAAGTTCTTTAATCGCGCGGGGTGCCGGGCCCGCCGCTTTCAGCAGGCCTTTCAGGATCATCGAGAGCGGCGCGTCATATTCATCAAGGCGCGCCGCATCCTTGTGATCGAGCGCCTCGCGCGCAGAAACGGCCGTTTCCGCATCGACGCCCAGTTCCTCGCAGATAAGCGGGACCAGCGTCGGCAAGGTGAGGTCAATGGAATACTCTTTGATCTCCAGCGCATCCAACGCTTCCGCGGCGAGCAGGACAAGCTCCGCATCGGCAGCGCCCGACGCCGCGCCGATCAGCTCGACGCCCGCTTGGGCAAACTGCCGCTCGGGCCGGAGCTGGGTGCCATGGACACGGAGAACCTGCCCCGCGTAGGAAAGCCGTAAAGGACGCGGATCCTGCTTCATGCGGGTGGTGGCGATGCGCGCGATCTGCAGGGTGATATCGGTCCGAAGCCCCATCATGCGATGCGAAATCGGATCCATCACGCGGAACATCTTGGAGGCCATGGCGACGCCCGCGCCTTCCAGCAAATGTTCCTCAAACTCGATAAGCGGGGGTTTTACCTGCTGGTATCCGTTGGCCGCAAAAACCTGCATGAGGATGCGGCTGATCCGCGCCTCCTGCTGGGCGGCGGGCGGGAGCATGTCTGCGAGCCCGGTGGGCAGCAGTCCTTTTTCGGAATAGTCATTCATCACATGGGCCTATAAAGCATATTTCAGTGCCGCCGCCAACAGGAACAGCAAAAAAGCGGCCCTTTTTACGGGCCGCTTTCTGAAGGACGCCCGAAGGCGCCGTTTTGGTATGAAAAAACCCTTAGAACTTCAGCAATTTCACCTGCGCCACATGGGGCAGCGCCTGCACTTTCGCGAGGGTGTCGGGGGTAATTTCCGAATCTATCTCAATGAGCGCGATGGCCTGACCGAGCTGCTTGTGACGGCCAAGATGGAAAG
>SBHH01000268.1 GCA_006226265.1 Alphaproteobacteria bacterium
TAGGTTCTTCATTCGTTGCCATTGTCACACAAAATCTGTCCCGGAATATCATATCAATTTTATGCCGGGATATAACTATACTCTATATATGCCTTTTCTTTTGAAATTTAACTAATTAAGGCGGTCAATCTGTCTTTTTTCCGCATCGGTTAGGCTTTTTTCAAGACTGGCGAGCGCCGCCTCTGCTTCCTTCGATCCGCCCGCCCTTGCCTTCTCCCACCAGTAATAGGCCCGAACCCGGTCGACGGGCACGGCGCGGCCCGATTCGAACAGTCCGCCAAGACGATATTGCGCCTCGGCATTCCCGGTTTTGGCCAGTTCCGCCCAGATGCTGAGCGACTGCTGATATTCCTTCAAGGTATAGGCGAGATCCGCCATTTCGAGCTTTTCGGCCGTACTGAGCCCGCCTTTGGCCGGCGCCGGTTGTACGGAAGCTGCTTTCGCAGATTCCAGCACAGCCGACGGCTTTTCTGCCGTCGCCAGGGTTGATTCCGGGGATTTGGCCGTTCCGGTATCAAGTTGGGAAGTTTGCGGTGCGGGTGTTGTCGTCACCACAAGGGACTTCAAGGCTTCGAAAAAGCCTTTCTTTTTAAGCGGCGGTTTCTCCGCGGATTTCGCCGTCTCTCCCGCTTTTTTCTCCACCTCTTTACTGACTGACTGCCCGGCATCGGCGGGCATTTCAGCTTTTTCCACAGGCGCCTCGGATTGCGCGACCGCGCCCTTCTTCACGATCGGTGCGGAACTCTCTGAAGATCTCCCAGACTCCGCCGTTTTGTTCTCCCCGGCTTTCGGCGCGGCAGTGGCGGCTATTTTTTCCGCCGCTCCTTTCTGATCTTTCAGATTAAGGCGGGCTTCCAGAACACTGACTTTCTTGATTGATTCTGGATGCCCGGCTTTCGCCGCAAGGCGATACCATTCCAGGGCGGCCCGCTCGTTCTTCTGAACGCCAAGGCCATTTTCCAGCATCAGGGCCAGATTATATTGCGAGATGACATGCCCCTGTTGCGCCGCGCGGGCGAACCATTTGGCGGCCTGGGCATAGTTCTGCTCGACCCCCTCGCCTTTCAGATACATGCCCGCCACATTGGCCTCCGCCCGGTCAAAGCCGAGCGTGGCCGCACGCATATACCAGGTGAGCGCCTTCTTGTAGTCCTGCGGGACGCCAAGGCCGCGGCGATACATATGACCAATATTGCGCATGGCCGCCGGGTCGTTGGCTTTTGCAAGCGGCAACCATTCATCGAAGGCGGCCTTGTAGTCTCCGGCCTCATAGGCCGCGACTCCCTCCTGAAAACCGGCGAGGGCCGGTCCGCTGCTTCCGGCCATTATGACAAGCCCAAGCACCGCACCGGCCCATACGGATCTTTTCCTCTTCATCCCGTTCGTCGACAACCCTTACCCTCTCGCCGCCCGGGCGGCCTTTTTTCAGTTCATGATCTGCCAGGATCCGTCTGCCTGACGGCAGGCGGTACCATACCCCTTCTCCAGCTTGCCGCCAACTTCAATGGTCTGCTGGAATTCACGGCAATAACGGCCGTCCTGATCGTTTCCGTCACGTACCGGTGTGATCGCCCCGTTATTTCCGCTCTGCGGATTGTTCCAGGTGATCGTCTGTCCGAGCGGCGCGGTTGTTGCCTGCTTTTCGGCGCGATCGATCTGCGCCCGGTCCGCCGCATCAAGCGACTTGCCAACTTCGCGGCCGATCATGGCACCGGCCAGGGTGCCGACGCCAACCGCGACCAGCTTGCCGGTCCCGCCCCCGATCATCGAGCCGAGAAGCGCACCGCCAACACCGCCCAGCAGCGTACCGCCGGTGGTCTTGGGATTACTTTGCATATCAGCACAGCCGCTGAGGCCAAGGCCCGCCGCGACAAGGGCGGCAACAAGCATATTCGTTTTCTTCATCTTTCCGTCCTTATACCCGTTTTACACAACAGCGCCTGATGTCGATACAAATTGTGTCATTTTCAACAGTATATACGTCACATTTGCGCAATTACAGCAAAAGGCGGCGTCAATTTGCATCCTACACCGGGCAGCTTGCATATAATGAACGTCGCTTATCGACAATTCCGTCGCTGAAGACTAGATTGGGCGGAAAATGCGGCGGAACAGGGGCAACCGGCTTCGGAATATGACGAGTAGTGAAAATGACTGTGAAAAATTTAACTGAGTTGTTGGACGAATTCCGGGGCTGGATGGCAGACGCTGAAAAATCGGAACCGAACGATCCGACGGCCATGGCGCTTGCCACCGCCGATGCGGACGGGCAGCCCTCCGTCCGGATGGTTCTTCTGAAGCAGGCGGATGAGCAGGGCTTCGTTTTCTACACCAATTTCGAAAGTCAGAAGGGCACAGAACTCCTTGAAAACCCGAAGGCCGCCCTCTGTTTTCACTGGAAAACGCTGCGCCGTTCCATCCGCATACAGGGCATCGTCGAGAAGGTGAGCGATGCCGAGGCCGATGCCTATTTCGACAGCCGGGCGCGCGACAGCCGGATCGGCGCCTGGGCAAGCCAGCAGTCCCGCCCGATGGAGGGCCGCTTCACACTGGAAGCGGCGGTTGCCAAATATGCCGCGAAATATGCGGTTGGCCGGGTGCCGCGACCGGATTACTGGTCAGGCTTTCGCGTGGTGCCGGAGCGGATCGAATTCTGGCGCGACCGGCCGTTCCGCCTGCATGAACGGCGGCGCTATGAAAAATCGTCCGATGGCTGGACGGAGAGCGTACTTTTCCCGTAAAAGCACATTTCCGATTTTTTGAGGGGAGCAAGGTGAGCGGTATTCCGGAACAGAGCCTGTCCGCCGGGCAAGCGGAAAACGGCGCGCTGATGCGCTCCGCCACCTTTGCAGCGGTCGGCGTTGCCCTTGTCCTCATTGCCATCAAGCTGGTGGCCTATTTCATGACCAATTCGGTCGCCATGCTCTCGACCTTGGTCGACAGCCTGCTTGATCTTGGCGCCTCCTTCATCAACCTGATTGCCGTCCGTCACGCGCTTGTCCCCGCCGACCGGGAACATCGCTATGGCCATGGCAAGGCCGAGGCCATTGCCGGGCTGTTTCAGGCGGCGCTGATCATGGGGTCGGGCGTTTTCCTGCTCTTCCAGGCGGCGGAACGGCTCTATAATCCGGTGCCAATCAGCAAGAGCGATATCGGCATCATCGTCATGATTGCCTCTATTATTCTCACGATCCTGCTGGTCGCCTATCAGCGCTATGTCATCCGCCGCACCCGATCTGTCGCCATTTCCGCCGATTCCCTGCATTATTTCGGCGATGTCCTGATCAATGGCAGCGTTATGCTCGCGCTCATCCTGGATCTGTTCTTCCACTGGCCCTATATCGACGGCCTGTTCGCCGTCCTGATCGCCCTGATGCTGCTCTATAGCGCCTGGAAGATCCTCCGCACCGCCTTTGCCGAGTTGATGGATGAGGAACTGGGCGAGGAGGAGCGGAAAAACATCATCGACCTTGTGACGGCACAGCCCGGCGTTATCGGCATCCACGATCTGCGCACCCGCCGCTCCGGTCAGCACGTTTTCCTGCAGATGCATATCGACATGGACGGCGGGATGAGCCTGAAAGACGCCCATACCATCTCCGAGGCGGTGGAAACCCGGCTGATGGCGGAATATCCGGAAGCCGAGGCCATCGTTCATCAGGATCCGATTGATATCAACGATACGCGCGAACGCGAGGATTGACAGGCCTTAAAAGGTGCCATGCGCGGCCTTTTGACGCGCCCGTGGCCGCCGTTCATAAGAATCCTATGAATAAGGGTAAGTTAGCGTTATACTTGGGAGAAGTTTACGAACTTCAGGTGAGTTATGCCCTTTAAGAATATTCTCGTTCCGCTGTCCGGCTCCGCCGATGACACCGACGCCCAGTCCCTGGAAAGCGCCTTTCATCTGGCAACCCGTTACAGCGGCCATGTTAATGCGCTTCACATCAAGATCGATCCGCGTACGGCCGCCGCCTTTGTTGGCGAGGGAATGACCTCCACCATGATCGAAAGCGTGATCGAGATGGCGGAGAAGGATGGCGAAAGCCGCCTGCAACGCGCCCATGCGCTATTCAATGATATTTCAAGCCGGATGAATATCCAGGTCATCCACGATATCAAGGACCGCAATTCAGCCGGTGCCTCCGCGCGCTTTGTCGAAAAGCAGGGTAACCGCGAAGATACCCTGCACAGCTATGGCCGTCTGTTCGATCTGATCGTCATCTGCAAGCAGAGCGGAGATGAGGAAATGAGCAACAGCCTGATCATCCAGACGGCACTCCGTGAAACGGGGCGCCCCGTCCTGCTGATGGACCGGGCAATCCCCGCCGATTGCGGCAAGCGGGTTGCACTCGCCTGGAACGGATCGGTCGAATCAAGCCGTGCCATGACTTATTCCCTGCCCTTTTTGAAAGCGGCAGAGAAAGTTATGCTGATTTCCAATCTCGACGACCTGGAAGAAGACCTTCATCCGGAAGCAGCACTTCGTTATC
>SBHH01000104.1 GCA_006226265.1 Alphaproteobacteria bacterium
ACCTGTCCGCGGATGAGGCCTTCGAGGTTGCCGAGCTCGATGAAACCCATGTGATGGAGTTCTGGGGCAAGGATGCGGAGGCCGTCAAACGGCGCAAGAATAACAAGGAAAGCCTCGTCGCTAGCACACGCTTTCTGCAACTATGCGATATCATCGCCTGAGGAGAGATTATGCAGGATATCATTCAGCAACTGGAAGAAAAGCGGGCCAAGGCGCGCCTCGGCGGCGGGCAGCACCGGATCGATTCGCAGCATGGCAAAGGCAAGCTGACGGCGCGGGAAAGGATCAGCCTCCTGCTCGATGAAGGCTCGTTCGAGGAATGGGACATGTTCGTCGAACATCGCTGCGTCGAGTTTGGTATGGCAGAGGAAACGGTCACGGGCGATGGCGTGGTGACCGGTCACGGCACGATCAACGGCAAGCTTGTCTTCGTCTTCAGCCAGGATTTCACGGTCTTCGGCGGCTCCCTCTCCGAATATCACGCAAAGAAAATCTGCAAGATCATGGACAAGGCGATGCAGGTCGGCGCGCCGGTCATCGGCCTCAATGACAGCGGCGGTGCCCGCATTCAGGAAGGCATCGACAGTCTCGCGGGCTATGCAGATGTGTTCCAGCGGAATGTGATGGCATCGGGCGTGATCCCGCAAATCTCGGTCATCATGGGTCCTTGTGCGGGTGGCGCGGTTTACTCCCCGGCCATGACCGATTTCATCTTCATGGTGCGCGACAGCTCCTACATGTTCGTGACGGGGCCCGATGTTGTGAAAACCGTGACCAACGAGACCGTGACGGCAGAAGAGCTTGGCGGTGCGGGCACGCATACCAGTAAATCCTCCGTTGCCGATAATGCCTATGACAATGATGTCGAGGTGCTGAACGAGGTGCGGCGGCTCGTTGATTTCCTCCCCTCCAGCAACCGGGAGAAGTCGCCGGTTCGCGACAGCTTCGATGATACGGAGCGCAAAGAACAGTCGCTCACCACGCTGGTGCCCGCGAACCCGAACAAGCCCTATGACATGATGGAACTGGTCGAAAAGCTGGTCGATGAGGGGGATTTCTTCGAAATCCAGCCGAATTTTGCCAAAAACATCATCACCGGTTTCGGCCGGATGGAAGGGCAGACCGTCGGCATCGTCGCCAATCAGCCGATGGTGCTGGCTGGTTGCCTTGATATCGACAGTTCGAAAAAGGCGGCGCGCTTCGTGCGTTTCTGCGACTGCTTCAATATCCCGATTGTCACGCTTGTCGATGTTCCGGGCTTCCTTCCCGGCACCTCGCAGGAATATGGCGGGATCATCAAGCATGGCGCGAAGCTCCTCTATGCCTATGCCGAGGCAACGGTGCCGAAAGTGACCGTCATTACCCGAAAAGCCTATGGCGGCGCCTATGACGTGATGGCATCGAAACATCTTCGGGGGGACGTTAATTACGCCTGGCCGTCCGCAGAAATCGCGGTCATGGGCTCCAAGGGTGCGGTGGAGATCATCTTCCGGTCCGAGCTTGGCGATCCCGAGAAGATCCAGAAGCGCACCGATGAATATCAGAAGCGCTTCGCCAATCCCTTTATCGCGGGCCATCGAGGCTTCATCGATGATGTGATCAAGCCGGACAATACCCGCAACCGGATCATCCAGTCGCTCCGGATGCTGAAAAACAAGAAACTTGAAAATCCGTGGAAAAAGCACGGCAATATTCCGCTCTAGGCTCACAGGGAAGAGGGTATAATAAATGTTCAAGAAAATCCTGATAGCCAACCGAGGTGAAATCGCCTGCCGGGTTATCCGTTCCGCAAAAGCCATGGGCATCAAGACGGTGGCCGTCTATTCCGATGCCGACGATGGCGCGGTGCATATGAAAATGGCGGATGAGGCTGTACATATCGGCCCGGCGGCGGCGGCCGAAAGCTACCTGATCATCGAGAAGATCATCGACGCCTGCAAACAGACGGGCGCCGAGGCGGTTCATCCGGGCTATGGCTTCCTTTCGGAAAACCAGGCCTTTGCCGATGCGCTGGACGCGGCAGGCATCGCTTTTATTGGCCCCGGCAAATTGGCCATAGCCTCGATGGGCGACAAGATTGCCTCCAAAAAATTAGCGAAGGATGCGGGCGTCAATACGGTACCGGGCCATATGGGTCTAATTGACGATGCGGAGCATGCGGTCAAGATTTCCGGCGAGATCGGCTATCCCGTCATGATCAAGGCCTCCGCCGGTGGTGGTGGCAAGGGCATGCGCATCGCCTATAATGATGAGGAAGCGCGCGAAGGCTTCCAGTCCGCGAAGAACGAGGCGATCAGCAGTTTTGGCGATGACCGTATTTTTATCGAGAAATTCGTTGTCGATCCGCGTCATATCGAAATCCAGATCCTCGCCGACAAGCATGGCAACTGTCTCTATCTCGGGGAGCGGGAATGCTCCATCCAGCGGCGGCACCAGAAGGTGATCGAAGAAGCACCGAGCCCCTTCCTCGATGAAGCGCTTCGGAAAGCGATGGGCGAACAGGCCGTGGCGCTCGCGAAGGAAGTGGATTATCATTCCGCCGGGACGGTCGAATTTATCGTCGGCAGTGACAGGAACTTCTATTTCCTTGAAATGAACACCCGCCTGCAGGTGGAGCATCCGGTCACCGAATATATCACCGGCATCGACCTTGTGGAGCAGATGATCCGCGTCGCGAACGGCGAAAAGCTGACGATGACGCAGGACGATATCACGCTCACGGGCTGGGCGGTGGAAAGCCGTCTTTATGCGGAAGACCCGTACCGGAACTTTCTCCCCTCCATCGGCCGGCTGAGCCGCTACAAGATCCCGAAGGGCGATAATGTCCGCGTCGATACCGGCGTGACGGAAGGCTCCGAGATTACCATGTTCTACGATCCGATGATCGCCAAGCTGGTAACCTACGGCCCGACCCGGATGGAGGCCATCGACGAGATGAGCCGGGCGCTCGACGCCTATGAAGTGAAAGGCATTTCTCACAACATTAATTTCCTGAACGCGGTCTGCAATCATCCACGCTTCCGCTCTGGCAATCTCACCACAGGCTTCATCGCCGAGGAATATCCGGAAGGCTTCCATGGCGCACCGCTTTCCGACGAGACTTATGACAAGCTGGTCGCGCTGGCGGTCCTTATCCATCTCCGGCACAAGAGCCGTTCTCTCGAAGGGGTGGTTGCGGAAACGGCCCGAAAATGGGTCGTCACCGAAGGCAAGGAGAAATCCTTTGCCATTTCCGCCGAGGATGCAAAAGGCGGCATCGATATCGAGATCGGCGATCACGTCGTTGCCGTCCGCAGTAAATGGCGGCCCGGCAAGCGGCGCATCAAGGCCAAGGTCAACGGCCAGCCGATCATCGCGCAGATCACCTTGAAAAATGGCGTGATCAGTCTGACCCATGGCGGGGCGGTCCTCGACCTTGCCGTGCGCCGTCCTAAAGCTGCGAAACTGGCCGAACTGATGCCGGTCAAGGAAGCGGCGGATATGTCGAAATTCCTGCTTTGCCCGATGCCGGGCATGGTGGTCAGTGTCAATGTCGCCGAAGGTGACGAGGTGAAGGCCGGCCAGGCTCTTGCTGTGGTCGAGGCCATGAAGATGGAAAATATCCTCCGTGCCGAACAGGACGCCGTTGTCTCCAAGGTGAAGGCGGGGGCGGGCGACGTGCTGGCCGTGGACGAAGTCATTCTGGAGTTTGAATAGGCGGCTCAGCTATCAGGCAAGAGGGAGTGAGCAGACCGAAACTGGCTCTTTCTTGCCTTTGACGTCGATCGGGAAGGGTGCGATGCCGGGATAGTATCCGGCAACCGCAGTAAAGGCCCGTTCGCTTACTAGAAGCTGTCCCGGCCGGGCAGCGGCCTGGATGCGCGCGGCGATATTGACCGGATCGCCAAGCGCTGTGAAGTCGAGATAATCCTCTCCGCCGACATTTCCCACATAGGCAATGCCGCAATCGATGCCGACGCCGACCGGTAGCCAGGGTTTTTCCGTGCCGCCATAACCGATCGCCCGGAGAAGCTGTCGCCCCGCATCGATGGCAACCCGCTTGAAATCGGGTCCGGCAAAGCCCGGAACGAAGAAGGCCATGACCTCGTCACCGATCAGCTTGTCGACGGTTGCATCGCGGCGGATCAGGATTTCCGTCGCCGCCTGATAGAAGCGGTTGAGGGTTTCGGCATATTTCTGCGGTCCCAAATCTTCCGCAATTTCGGTCGAGCCGCGCACGTCGGCGAACAGGATCGCCGTCTCCACTTCCGCGCCGCCTTGCGGCATCTTCTCACAGCACATGGAGCATAGGCGCGGGTTCTTTTTTGACGGAGAGAAGCCGATCATGCGGAAAACCACGCCGCCCACGCCGCCAAACGGATTGTTACAGCCTTTGCAGCGTGGCGGACCGGGCAGGAGGGTCATGGCCCGCTTCCAGTATTTCTTTCCGAGATGCCCGTCGCAAAGCAGTTTATGCCACTGCTGGTTCTGTAATTCGATCTGCGCCCTGTCCGTCATCCGAGAAGGCTCCTAACAGGTGCAAACTATATCATTTTTTTCTGATAAAGTCACGACGACTTAGCTGAGAAACGAACCCTTTTCACCATTTGCGAGGAAAATGCGGTTAAAGGCGGCCTTCAGCTCCATGTCGAACTCCGGCAGGGTCACAGGAATGCCGAGATCGACGAGCGAGGTGACCCCGTGATCGGTAATTCCGCAAGGGACGATCCCGCTGTAATGATCGAGGTCGGGGTCGACATTGACGGAGATGCCGTGAAAGCTGACCCAGCGCCGCACCCGGACGCCGATGGCGGCGATCTTGTCCTCGCGATGGCCCCGGTCGACCCAGACGCCGATCCGACCCTCGCGCTTCTCCCCCTTCACCTGATATTGCGCCAGCGTCTCAATCACCCAGTCTTCCAGATCCTGCACATAGGCGCGCACGTCCGAATTCCGGTTTTTGAGATCGAGCAGCACATAGGCGACGCGCTGACCGGGCCCGTGATAGGTATATTGCCCGCCGCGCCCGACATTATAGACGGGAAAACGGTCTGGCATCACAAGATCGGCGCTGTTCGCACTGGTCCCGGCGGTATAGAGGGGAGGATGCTCCAACAGCCAGACAAGCTCGGGCGCGGTATCGTTCCGGATGGCGGCGACCCTCTCCTCCATCAAATCAAGCGCCTCCTGATAGGGGACAGGGGCGTCCGATATTTTCCATTCGATTTCGTGCATGGGCGATATATAACAGGTCTTGACGCACGGCAAAGGAACTTTTTGTTGGATACCCTTGTGTTTCATACGCCCGTTAAGGCGGTGTTAACTCTGTTTGGGCATACTGGCCACAGACGGTTACTAACAGGCGGTATCAGACATGGAAGACAAGGCAATCGAAGGCGTAGATGTAGAAATCTCCGTTGTGCTCGGCAAGGCGATCATGCCGATCAACCAGCTTTTGAAGATGGGCCGCGGCGCAGTCATTGAGCTGGACGCGGGAGCAGAGGACGACGCCGTTGTTCTTGCCAACAACAATCCCATTGCCTATGGCGGGGTTATCATCGTCGATGACAATATCGGTATTTCCATAACCGACAAAGTGAAGAAGAACTTGCCGGAATTTTAAGCAGGCATTTTCTGTTCATATTTCTTGTACTCGGGATATCCCCTTACTCCCATATTAGAACCGTCACTTGAGGGAATTCACACAAATTTATTGATACGGCGTTCCGCATATTTCAAGAACGCGCAGAAAGACATTACTGGAGACATAGCGGTGAAATCTTTA
This sequence comes from Alphaproteobacteria bacterium, assembly GCA_006226265.1. GTDB lineage: Bacteria > Pseudomonadota > Alphaproteobacteria > Sneathiellales > Sneathiellaceae > Sneathiella. Next base: position 5,765 of record SBHH01000104.1, read on the forward strand.
TTCAAGTATTTTTCTCGGCCAAAGAAGGTGGCGGCCATCTCCAACGAAAACACTGAAATCAAAGCGGGTCTCTTCTGGACACCCCGGCGCATTCTGATTGCGCTAGCGATTCTGATGTCCGCTGCGCTGATGGTCGGCCAGACGAAAATCGCCGAACGGTTTACTGAATTCTCCCTCAAGGTCTTTAGCGATAATGCCGGCGATATGCTGAAATATCTCGTGAATGACCGCATCCATATCCAGTATAGCGAAAAGATTAATCCGCATGTCCGCAACTGGTCGCGTTATAAACCGCTGGTCGAGGCCGTGCAGGAAGGCGATCGCAAGAAAATTGATATCCAGGCCGGTGCCTACCGCAACGACGCGATCTTCAAACAGGGCGAGTTCTTCCTCGTCAATTCCAACGTCTTCGATAAGGACATGAAGCTGATCGGCACGGATCCAAAAGGCAAGGGCGAAAGCGCCACCGAAATTCCTGAACTCAGGAAGCTGATCGCAGATCGCGACAAGAAGGAGGCCCGCAAGGTTCTTTCCCTCGACTGGCGGACAAAAGACGGCCGTCCCGTCCATAGCGTCTTCGCTCCCATCGGCGGCTTTCGCGTTATCGGTTTCGTGGAGGTTGTGACCAATCCGTTTCCACATCTTGTCGGTCTTGCCGAATATCTGAACGGTGATATCGTCTTCAAGGATATTAAGGACAACGTCCTGATCGAGGACGACTTCCGGCATTTTGCGAAGGCAGATGAAACCAAGGCAGAAGCTTCTGCCGAGGCTTCCGAGGCTTCGGCGAAAAAGGCGTCCGGGAATGGCAAAGATGCCGGGAAAGAGCAGATGGCCACGGATGAGAGCAACCCGCCCGCGGACCTCAGCACCCTTAAATTCACCATTCCCGACAGCCGTGGCAATGTCTGGGCGGTCGGATATCTGACCCGAGATGTTAGTGGCTTCAAGGCGCTGACCAGCGAGATCCGCAATTCCGCGATGATTCTCATCGCCGTTGGCATTCTCGTTGCCTGGATTGTCGGCGGTATTTTGTTGAAAATCTCCCTTTTCGGGAAAATCCGTAGTTTCTCCCGCACGCTCACGGAAATCAGTCAGGGCCATACGGACATCGCGCTGCCGAAGGTGGGCAAGGACGAATTTCTGGATATGGTCAAGGCCCTGACCGTCTTGAAGAAAAGCGTCGAGGACAGCTTCCAGCTTCGCAACATGATCGAGGGCAGCCCGGTTCCGACCGCGCTCGTCGGCCTTGGCGGCAGCGTTTATTTCATGAACAAGGCCGGGGAGGAAACGGCCGCCAAATGTCCGGAGACGGGCGATGAGGCCCCGTTCCCGATCTGGCAGGCCCTCGGGATCGATGAAACGCTCATGGCGCGTATCGGCGATGCTGAGGCGCTTCCCCATTCGGAAATCGTCGAAGTGCAGGGCAAGAAGCTTGAACTCGCGCTGGCGGCCGTTCGGAATGCGGATGACGAGCATATTCGAAGCATGGTTACGTGGGAAGATGTGACGGAGCGTGAGCGCCTCTTGGCGGAGATTGAGGAACAGAGCCGCGCCGCCGAACTTCGTGCAAACGAGATTGAGACTCAGAAGCTGGCCGATGAGGAAGAGGCCCGCCGCATTGCCGAACTGATTGCCAGCTTCGATAATACGATTGCCGGCAAGATGGCCGCGGTCGAGAATACCTCGGAGCGCGTGAAGGTGAATGCCGGAACCATGGCGCGGATGATCGAACAGACGCTCGCGAAGTCCGAAGCGATGGACGGTACCTCGCGCGAGACGGCGGTTAATGTCCAGGTTGTCGCGGAAGGCACCGTGACGCTTTCCAAGGCAGTTGAGGAAATCCGCCAACAGGTTGCCAATTCGCTTGGCATCAGCAAGAAGGCAATAGATCATGCTGCACTTGCCGGAACCACGATCAACGGCCTCAAGACCACGGCGGACAAGATCGGCGAGGTGATCTCGATCATCGAAAACATCGCGAGCCAGACCAATCTTCTTGCCCTTAATGCGACTATCGAGGCGGCCCGCGCGGGCGAGGCGGGCAAGGGCTTCGCCATCGTCGCGAGTGAGGTGAAGAACCTGGCGAGCCAGACCGAACAGGCGACGGAGGAAATCTCCGCTCAGATCACCGCCATCCAGAAAGCGACGACGACCACGGTCGAGGTTGCCGACGAGATCACCCAGACGATCGAGAAAATCGATCAGGCGACCAGCAGCATCGAAAGCGCCGTCGATACCCAGGCGAATGTGATCATGGAAATTTCCTCCAACGCACAGCATGCGGTGGAAACGACGCAGGCCGTCTCCGCCACGATCAGCGAGCTTGGTCAGGATGCCTCCCGTACCGGCGGGGCGGCGGAGGAGCAGGAAAGCGCCGCCAACAGCATGGTCGTGGATTTTCATGATATGCGCGACCAGATCAAAAGCTTCCTCGGCAATATTCAGCGCCGCCGCGCCTGAAGTCCGGGCGTTCGGCAGAACGAATGACAGCCGCCGCCATTTCCGGATAGCTCCCGGAAATGGCGGCTTTTTTTCAAAAGCGAAAAAAACTGAATTCAGTTGTTGCGCGATGCTCAAACATTTGTTATTTCCCACCTCCATTGTGCGGTCGTGGCGGAATTGGTAGACGCGCAGCGTTGAGGTCGCTGTCCGGTAACACGGGTGGAAGTTCGAGTCTTCTCGACCGCACCATACTTCCCTTGAATTGATGTCCTGTGCTCCTTCGAAATCACGAGGGATGCACCGCCTTTCGACCGCAGCCTTTACGGCCTTCTTCAAACTTTCATTCTGTTTTCCGGGCCTTCGGGATAAAATGCGGCTATCCTGCCATATGGGATGGCCCGGATTTTTAATGGCAAAATCCTCTGATATTCGCTAAACCCTAGCAACAGCCCGTAAAGTTGAAAGGTTCGGTCATGGCAAAGGATATTTCCGAAAAAGCAATGGATTATCACCGGCGGCCGCGGCCCGGAAAGCTGACGATTTCCCCGACCAAGCCGATGGATACCCAGCTCGATCTCGCGCTCGCCTATTCGCCGGGGGTAGCGCATCCCTGCCTTGCCATTGCCGAAGATCCGATGCAGGCGGCCGAAGTAACGGGGCGCGGCAATCTGGTCGGCGTTGTCACCAACGGCACGGCGGTTCTCGGCCTTGGCCCCATCGGGCCGCTTGCCTCCAAGCCGGTGATGGAAGGGAAGGCCGTCCTTTTCAAGAAATTCGCCGGGATCGATGTCTTCGATATCGAACTCGCCGAGCGGGATCCGGAAAAGCTCGTCGACATCATCACGGCGATGGAGCCGACATTCGGTGGCATTAATCTTGAGGATATCAAAGCGCCGGAATGCTTCATCATCGAGAAGCTCTGCCGGGAGCGGATGAACATCCCCGTCTTCCACGATGATCAGCATGGCACGGCGATCTGCGTCGCGGCGGCGATCTATAATGCCCTTCGCGTGGTGGAAAAGGACCTGGCCGATGTGCGACTCACAGCCTGCGGGGCAGGGGCGGCGGCGCTTGCCTGCCTCAATCTTCTGGTCAGTCTTGGCCTGCCACGCGAGAATATTACGGTCTGCGATATCCATGGCGTCGTCTATCAGGGACGTGAGGTGGAGATGGATCCTTATAAATCCGTCTTTGCGATCGATACCAACAAGCGGACCCTTGTCGATGCGATGGTTGGGGCGGATGTCTTCCTCGGCTGCTCCGGCCCCGGCGCGCTTAAGAAGGAAATGGTTGCGACGATGGCGGAGAAGCCGATCATCCTGGCCCTCGCTAATCCGACGCCGGAAATCCTGCCCGAAGAGGCAAAGGAAGTGCGCCCCGACGCGATCATTGCGACCGGCCGCTCGGACTATCCGAATCAGGTGAATAACGTCCTCTGCTTCCCCTATCTGTTTCGCGGCGCCCTCGATGTTGGCGCGACCGAGATCAATGAGGAAATGAAAATCGCGGCCGTGAAGGCGATTGCCGATCTCGCGATGGCGGAGCAGTCGGACATCGTTGCCAAGGCCTATGGCGGGGAACCGGCGATGTTCGGCCCTGACTATCTGATCCCAACACCGTTCGATCCCCGGCTTTATCTGGAAGTCTCTTTCGCGGTGGCCAAGGCAGCAATGGAAAGCGGGGTTGCCAGTCGGCCGATCGAGGATTTGTCGAAATATTACGAGAAGCTGTCGCATTTCATCTATCGCACGGGCTTTGTCATGCGTCCGCTGTTCGACCGGGCGCGTCAGGAACTGATGCGCGTCGCTTATTCGGAAGGGGAGGAACCGCGTGTTCTTTCTGCCGTGCAGACGGTGGTGGATGACCGGCTGGCATCCCCCATCCTGATCGGTCGCCGTAAGGTGATCGAAAGCCGGATCGAACGGCTCGGCCTGCGTATTCGCCCGGACAAGGATTTTGAGATTGTCGATCCTGAGAGCGATCCGCGCTACCGCGAATACTGGCAGGCTTATCATAAGCTGCGCGAACGCTTCGGCGTGGATATCGAGACGGCAAAGGCGCGTATCCGCACCAACACGACGATTATCGGCGCAATGATGGTGCATCTGGGTCATTCCGACGCCATGATTTGCGGCACCTATGGCAAGTATGACCAGCATTACCGCCGTGTCTCAGATATCATCCCGTTCCGTGAAGGGGTGCGGAATGCCTCGGCCCTGCATCTTGTGATTATGCCGGAACGCACGCTTTTCTTCACCGATACCCAGGTCAGCCATGAACATACGGCGGAGGAACTTGCAGAGCTTGCTATCCTCGCCGCTGATGAGGTGCGCCGCTTCGGCATTGAGCCAAAGGCCGCGCTTCTTTCCTATTCCAATTTCGGATCGACCGACATGCCCTCCGCCCGGCGGGCGCGAAAAGCCCTCGCCATTATTGAGCAGATGGCGCCAGAGCTTGCAATTGAGGGCGAGATGAAGGCCGACATGGCGCTTGATCCCGTGATCCGGGAGGCGGCCTTCCCCAACTCGCGCCTCAAGGATGCGGCCAATCTTTTAATTATGCCGAACCTTGATTCCGCAAACATCAGCTATAACATCGCGAAGAGCATCGGCCACGGGATTGCGGTTGGACCTATCCTGATCGGCATGTCGAAATCGGTTCACGTGACGGTCAGCTCGATTACGGTGCGCGGCCTCGTCAACATGACGGCGGTGGCCGCGGTAGATGCGCAGGACCACCGGGCGGGCAAGATGATGCCGGGCCCGGTTGCCCGCAAGGCAAACCTGATTGATGAAGGCTGACCCTTATGGCAGAGCTCGAGAGAGATCCTGAAACCCGGCTCGAAGAACAGGAGACCGCCGCCGGTGGCTACGGCCTGAATGACGAGATCGTCCAGGATATTCAGGAAGCTCTTGAAGAAGAAAACTTTCCGTATGTTCAGGAAACGCTGGAGGACTGGCATTCCGCCGATCTTGCCGATCTGATCGAGCAGCTGAAACCGAAACTGCGCGCGCCCTTCTTCCAGGCGATGGAAGGGCAGATCACGCCGGATGTCTATTCCGACCTTGACGAAAACGTTCGTGACGAGCTGGTCGAGGAGATGGAGCCGGCCGAGATCGCCGCCTTCGTGAGCGCGCTGGAGCTCGACGACGCCGTCGACGTCCTGGAGGATCTCGGCGAAAGCGAGCAACAGGAAGTCCTGAAAGAGATTCCCGCAGATGAGCGCGCCGCGCTGGAGGAGGGGCTTTCATACGGCGAGGACACCGCCGGCCGCCTGATGCAGCGCAACCTGATTGCTGTGCCGGAATACTGGAATATCGGTCAGACGATCGACTATATGCGCGATACCGAAGATCTGCCAAACGAGTTCTATGAAATCTTCGTCGTCGATCCGCGCCATCACCCGATCGGCACCATTCCGCTTAACCGCGCCATGCGTAACAAGCGTCCTGTCGCTATCCGCGATATCATGGATACCGAGCAGCGCCTGATTCCTGTCGATATGGATCAGGAGGATGTCGCCTACCTGTTCCAGCAATACCGCCTGACTTCTGCCGCAGTGATCAATTCGGATGGCGCGCTGATTGGCGTTATCACCGTTGATGACATCGTCGATGTTATCAATGAAGAGGCGGAAGAAGACATCCTTCGTCTTGGTGGTGTGTCAGAGGATGACCTGTTCGGCAGCATTCTCTCTACCTCCCGTGCGCGCTTTCCCTGGCTGTTCGTCAATCTTCTGACCGCCATCGCCGCGTCTATTGCCATCGGCTTTTTTGATGCCACGCTGGAGGCGATTATTGCGCTCGCTGTCCTGATGCCGATCGTTGCCAGCATGGGTGGTAATGCGGGCACTCAGACACTTACCGTTGCGGTTCGCGCCATTGCGACGAAGGAGCTGACCTCCGCTAATATGATGCGGATTTTAAGCAAGGAAATTAGTGTCGCGCTGGTGAACGGGGCGGTATTTGCCGTCCTTGTTGGAGTAATCGCCTGGCTTTGGTTCGGTCAGGCGAAAATCGGCGGCATTATCGCGGTTGCGATGATCGTCAATATTTTTGTCGCCGGGATTTTCGGCATGCTGGTGCCGGTCACGCTCGACCGGTTGAAAGTCGATCCGGCGATCGCCTCCAGCGTCTTTGTGACGACAGTGACCGATATCGTTGGCTTTGTTTCCTTCCTTGGCCTTGCCACCCTGTTTCTGCTCTGACCCCTAGCGCGCCCAGTCGAGATTCTTGGCCGATCCGCTCCGGTGTGGCAGCCAGTCGTGGCTGCTGGCAAACAGGCGGAAGGCGCGGATTAGCTCGTTATCCTCTTCCGTCGACCAGGAAAGACCGATGGCGCGGCCGATATTGACCCCTTCGACTGCGACCTGTGCAACTTCCGCTGTGGTGAGGATGTCTGGCATCATGCAAAGCCCGACACCTGCCGCAACGAAGGCAAGCGCCTTGTCATCCTGGTCGGTGCGAAAGACGATATGCGGACTGACGCCCGCGCTCGCAAAGGTGCGGCCGATCTCGTTTCCTGTCTCGCAATGGCTGCGATGGATGAAATCAAGCCGGTCGAGTTGTTTCAAAGGCACGGTATTGCGGTTTGCAAGCGGATGGCCAAGCGGTGTGGCCAGCACATATTTCCAGCTATAAAGCCGGTCGAATTCGAGATGGCTGCCAGTCTCCGGCATGACCGAAAGGGCAATATCAATCCGCCGCTCGCCAAGCCAGCTTTGAAGTTGCGAAACCGTTCCGTCCTTGATCGATATCTGGCTGTCGGGATGCGCCTTTCCGAAATCGCGGAACAGATCGGCCAGCCGTGCGGTCGGCAGGCTCCGGAGAACGCCGAGCTGCAACCGCTGCACCGGGGCTTTGCGGGAGATTTCCTGCTTGGCCGCATTGCATTCGTAGATGACTGTCCGGGCGTGGGGCAGGAAGCGGCGGCCCGCCTCGGTCAGAGAGATATTGCGTGCCTCCCGGTTGAAAAGGGATGTGCCGAGCTCCGTTTCCAGCTTCTTGATCCCGGCGGAGAGGGTCGGCTGGCTCACGAAGGCGCGTTCCGCTGCCCGGGAGAAGTTGTTCGTCTCGACAATCGCGAGGAAATAGCGAAGCTGGTAGATGTCCATGTAATAGATAATATCAATAACAATTATCGAAACAAATGATTTTATCTATTAAGAAGAGACGCATATAGTCTGCCGAAAAGGAAAACGCCATGGGATATGAAACCGTCACATTCGAACGAAAAGGATCGGTCGCTGTCATCACCCTTGACCGGCCGGACGCCGCCAATACCCTCAATATGGCGATGGGGCGGGAGCTTCTGGAACTTGCCATCGAATGCGATGAGAACCCGGATATCCGAGCCGTCGTTCTGACGGGGGCAGGACGCTTCTTCTGCGCAGGCGGCGACATCGCGGCTTTTGCGAAAGAAGGTGATAATCTCGGCCGGTTTGTGAAGGAATTGACGACTTACGTGCATTCGGCCCTCTCGCGCTTCGCACGCATGGACGCGCCCTTGATCACCGCGATTAATGGCACAGCGGCGGGCGGCGGGATCAGCATGGCGGCCTGTGGGGATATCGCCATCGCGGCGGAGGAGGCCAAATTCACCATGGCCTATACCCGCGCGGCGCTGGTGCCGGATGCAAGCTCGACTTATTTCATCACTCGCCATATCGGCCTTCGCCGGATGCAGGAACTCGCGATCACCAACCGCCTCCTCACCGCCGCGGAGGCGCTGGACTGGGGACTTGTGACCCGCGTCGTGCCGGGCGACAGGCTGATGGAAGAGGCGATGAAATTGGCGGCAGAACTCGCGAACGGCCCGACGAAAAGTTTCGGTTATGTCAAAAGCCTTTTGCTGGAGACCTTCAGCAACGGTCTTGAGACGCAGCTGGAGCGGGAGGCCCGCGCCATCTCCGCCGCCGGCAGCAGCGAGGACGGGCGCGAAGGGATCGCCGCCTTCCTTGAAAAGCGTCCGCCCGAATTTAAGGGGAGATAAGCGACATGTCGTCCAGCTTTCAGCCTTTGAACCCGGATTTCGATGCCGTCGTGCGCGACAGCTTCGCGCGTCAGCCCTTTATGAGCGAGGTCGGCGCGCGCATTGCTCTGCTGGAACCCGGCATCTGTGAGATCCATGTCGATATGCGAAAGGGCCTGACGCAGCAGCATGGCTTTTTTCATGGCGGGCTGGTCACGGCAATCACGGATTCGGCGGCCGGTTATGCCTCCTACTCGCTTTACCCGGAAAACAGTACGGTCCTGACCGTCGATCTCAATGTAAAGTTCCTGAAACCGGCGCAAGGAAGCCTGCTTCGCGCCCGGGCGGAAGTTGTGAAAACAGGTAAAACGCTCTATATCAGCAGGGCCGACGCCTTCGCGGAGGAGGGGGAGGCTTCCAACCATTGCCTGACCGGCCTTTTTTCCATGATGTGCCTGCCCGGCAAGCCGGATCATATAAACTTTGGTCGTAATGACAGCGCGGCATGATATGTTGGATGTCCCATACGGGACGGCGCAAACAGACAGTAGATAACCTGCAATTAAAGGACGAATGATGTCAGCCATTCATTTCCCCAGTCTCAATTTCGATCTCGGCGAGACCGCCGATATGCTGCGCGATACAGTGGCCGCCTTTGCGGATGAGCATTTGGCGCCGCGCGCCGCCGAAATTGACGAAACAAACCAGTTCCCGATGGATATGTGGCCCAAGATGGGGGAACTCGGCCTGCTCGGCATCACCGTCGATGAGGAATATGGCGGTGCGGGGCTCGGCTATCTGGAGCATTGCATCGCGGTCGAGGAAATCAGCCGCGCCTCCGCCTCGGTCGGACTTTCCTATGGCGCGCACTCCAATCTCTGCGTCAACCAGATCCGCCGTAACGGGGCGGAGGAACAGAAGCGCAAATATCTTCCCAAGCTTATCAGCGGGGAGCATGTCGGCGCCCTTGCGATGAGTGAGCCGGGCGCAGGCTCCGATGTCGTTTCCATGCGGCTCCGGGCCGACAAGAAGGGTGATCGTTATGTCCTGAACGGCAATAAATTCTGGATCACCAACGGCCCGGATGCGGACGTACTGGTGGTCTATGCGAAGACGGAGCCCGATGCGGGCCCGCGCGGCATTACCGCCTTCCTGATCGAGAAGGGCTTTAAGGGTTTTTCGACCGCGCAGAAGCTTGACAAGCTCGGCATGCGGGGCTCCAACACCTGCGAGCTTGTGTTCGAGGATTGCGAGGTGCCGGAGGAAAATGTTCTTGGTCAGTTGAACGAGGGCGTCCGCGTCCTGATGAGCGGGCTGGACTACGAACGGGTCGTCCTCTCCGCCGGGCCGCTTGGTATCATGCGGGCCTGCATGGATATCGTGATCCCCTATATCCACGACCGCGAACAGTTCGGCCAGCCTATCGGCACGTTCCAGCTGATGCAGGGCAAGATCGCTGACATGTATTCGACGATGAATGCCTGCCGCGCCTATGTCTATACGGTGGCGAAGGCCTGCGACCGGGGCGAGACGACGCGAAAGGATGCCGCAGGCGTCATCCTCTATGCGGCGGAAAAGGCGACATGGATGGCGCTGGAGGCCATTCAGGCGCTCGGCGGTAACGGCTATATCAATGAATATCCGACCGGCCGCCTCCTGCGCGATGCCAAGCTCTACGAGATCGGCGCAGGCACGAGCGAGGTGCGCCGCATGCTGATCGGCCGCGAACTTTTTAATGAAACTGCCTGAACAAGAACAAGAAAACCTTTTTAGGAATGGAGAAAAGCAATGAGTGAAGATCCGATTGTCATCGTCGGCATGGCAAGAACCCCGATGGGCGGATTCCAGGGCGAGCTTGCCGGTGTGAAAGCGCCCCAGCTTGGCGCCGTCGCGATCGAGGCGGCCATGTCCCGCGCGGGCGTGACCGGCACCGATATCGACGAAGTTATCATGGGCTGCGTTTTGCCGGCCGGACTTGGTCAGGCACCGGCGCGTCAGGCGTCCTTCGGCGCAGGCATTCCCGATTCCGTTGGCTGCACTACGGTTAACAAGATGTGCGGCTCCGGCATGCGCGCCGCCATGTATGCCTTCGACGCCATCAAGGCCGAAAGCGCGAATGTCATGGTCGCGGGCGGGTTTGAGAGCATGACCAATGCGCCATATGTCTTGCCGAAAATGCGCGACGGGCTCCGGCTTGGCCATGGCGAGGTGAAGGATCACATGTTCCTTGACGGGCTTGAAGATGCCTATGAGGAAGGCCGCCTGATGGGCAGCTTCGCCGAGGAAACGGCGGGCCTCTACCAGTTCACGCGGCAGGAGCAGGACGCCTATGCGATTGAATCTTTGGCTCGCGCCAAAAAGGCGACCGAGGATGGCAGCTTTGCCGCCGAAATCACCCCGGTCACGGTAAAAAGCCGGAAAGGCGATATTGTCATCGACAAGGACGAGCAGCCCCTGAAAGGCAATCCGGACAAGATCCCGACCCTGAAGCCCGCCTTCGCAAAGGACGGGACGGTGACGGCGGCCAATTCCTCCTCCATCTCCGATGGCGGTGCGGCGCTCGTTCTGATGAAAGAAAGCGAAGCGAAGCGGCGCGGTCTGAAACCCATCGCCAAATTCCTCGCCCATTCGACCCATGCCCGGAAACCCTCCGAATTCACGCTCGCGCCGATCGATGCGATCAAGAAAGTCATGGAAAAAGTGAACTGGACCAAGGACGATGTCGATCTGTTCGAGATCAACGAGGCTTTCGCCGTTGTCACCATGGCGGCGATGCGCGATCTCGGCCTCGATCATGACAAGGTCAATGTCCATGGCGGGGCCTGCGCGCTTGGTCATCCGGTTGGCGCCTCCGGTGCCCGCATTGTTGTGACGCTTCTCTCTGCCTTGCAGAAATATGGCAAGACGCGGGGTGTCGCCGCGCTTTGCATCGGTGGCGGCGAGGCGACGGCCATGGCGCTGGAACTCGTCAACTAACGAAACTGGAGCCGGACGGGCAGGGAGAGAAAAATGATCTTATCCGAAGAGCAGGGAATGATCCGCGATATGGCGCGGGATTTTGCTGCTGCCCGTCTGGCACCGCATTCCGTGGAATGGGAGGCCGCGGCCGCCATTCCGAAAGACGTATTTACCGAGATGGGTACGCTCGGCCTTATGGGCATGACGGTGCCAGAAGAATATGGCGGGGCGGGAACTGATTTTGTCTCCTACGCCCTCGCGCTTATGGAGATCGCGGGCGGCGATGGCGCCGTCTCGACGGTCATGAGCGTCAATAATTCCCCCTGCTGCGCGGCCCTCCTGAAAGACGGGAGTGCGGCGCAGAAGCAGGAATTTCTTGTGCCTTTGGCGAAGGGCGAGAAAATCGGTGCCTTTTGCCTGACGGAACCGCAGGCGGGATCTGATGCGTCCGCGCTCAAAACCCGTGCGGTGAAGGATGGCGATCATTATGTGCTGAACGGCACCAAGCAGTTCATCACATCGGGCCGGATCGGCGGTGTGGCGCTTGTTTTCGCGGTCACCGACCCGGCGGCGGGCAAGAAGGGCATCAGCTGCTTTATCGTGCCGACGGAGACCGAAGGCTACCGCGTCGTCTCGGTCGAGAACAAGCTTGGCCAGAAAGCCTCCGACACCTGCCAGATCGCGTTCGAGGATTTGCGCATTCCAGCGGCAAATATGCTGGGCGCGGAAGGGGCGGGATATCGCATTGCGCTTGCCAATCTTGAAACCGGGCGGATCGGCATCGCCGCGCAGAGTGTCGGCATGGCGGGGGCGGCGCTCCGTCACGCCATCGATTACGCGAAGGAACGCGAAGCCTTCGGCGGCCCGATTATCGCGCATCAGGCGGTCGGCTTCCGCCTTGCCGATCTCGCGACCAAGCTGGAGGTTGCGCGCCAGATGGTGCTGCATGCCGCAACGATGAAGGATGCAAAACTGCCCTGCCTTACCGAAGCCAGTATGGCAAAGCTCTTCGCTTCCGAAATGGCTGAGGAGGTTTGCTCCGGTGCGATCCAGACTTTGGGCGGCAACGGCTATATTGCCGACTACCCGGTTGAGAAGATTTACCGCGATGTGCGCGTCTGCCAGATTTACGAAGGCACCTCGGATATCCAGAAGCTGGTCATCGCCCGCAATCTGGCGGCGGCCTGAGGGGGGATCAGGATCATGCCGGGTGCCATCGATTTCTATTTCGACTTTTCCTCTCCTTACGCCTATCTCGGCAGCCATCTCATTGACGACGTGGCGGCGAAGCACCGGCGCGGGGTTCACTGGCATCCCTTCATGCTCGGCGTTGCGATGAAAGGGGAAAAGACCTTCCCCCTCACGGAATACCCGATGAAGGGCGACTATTCGCGGATGGATTTCGACCGCACCGCCCGCTATCACGGCATCCCCTTCAACATGCCCGCGGATTTCCCGAAGACGACATTGGCCGCGTCGCGGGGCTTCCTCTGGATTTCAAAAAGCAATCCTGATCTCGCCGTCGCTTTCGCAAAAGCCGTCTATGCCGCCTATTTTGTCGAGGGGCTTGATATCTCCGATCCCGACATCGTTGCCGATCTTGCCGAAGCGGAAGGTGTGGACGGGAAAGCCTTTCTCGCCGCCGTGCAGGACCCGGCGATCAAGGAAGAGTTTAAAAACTCGGTCGAGGATATTGTCTTTAACAGGAAAGTCTTCGGCGCTCCCTTCTTCATCGTGGACGGGGTGTCCTTTTGGGGCGCGGACCGGGTTGTGCAGCTTGATGAATGGCTGACGCGGGGAGGCTGGTAATGGGGTTGGGGATGGAAAGGCCAGAATATTCCGGCCCCGGCATCCCGGGACCGGAAATGGAAATTTCCCTAGAACAGGAAGTAGCCGCCGTCGATCAGGAAGGTATCGCCGGTGTGGTAGCTGCTGGCATCCGACATGATATAAACGGCCTGTCCGCCGAAATCCTCGGGCTTGCCCCAGCGGCGGGCCGGGATGCGCGGCTTCACGGCGTCGGAGAATTTCTGCCAGTTCATGGCATTTTCGGTCATCGCCGTCTCGATCCAGCCCGGCAGGATGGCATTCGCCGTAATCTCGTATTTGGCATATTCGACGGCGAGCGCGCGGATCATGGAGATCACGCCACCCTTGGTCGCGGCATAATGCTCGTTCCGGGCGGCGCCGGAAATGGCCGCCAGGCTGGCCGTGCCGACAAGCCGTCCGCCGGGATCGCCCGCCTTGGCCCGCTCTACCATATGGCGGGTTGCCGCCTGGAAGGTGTAAAAGACGCCGTCGAGGTTGATGTTGAGAACCCGGTGCCACTCCGCATCGTCAATATCGAGGAAGGATTTCTTGCCCGAGCTGACGCCCGCGTTTGCAAAGCAGCCGTCGACGCGGCCATATTGCGACAGCGTCTCGGCAAAGCAGTCCTTCACTTCGCTTTCATCGGACACGTTGCACAGAAGCGACGAGACGCGCGTGCCATGGGCCTTCAGCTGCTCGACCGCCGCCTTGTTCTTGGTTTCGTTGGTGCCCCAGATGCAGACATCCGCGCCCGCTTGCGCAACGGCGTCCGCCATGCCGAGACCGATACCGCCATTTCCACCTGTCACGAGAGCGACCTTACCCGTAAGGTCAAATGCTTTATAGGCCATTCCTGGCTCCTTCTTGGTTACTTGTTTGCAGGCGAATCCCTATCACAAAGCCTCGCCCGCGCCAAGCAATGGATGCAAGAGAAGTGGGAGCCAGTCACATCCGTTTCAATTTCCGGCTGAGAGAAGGAAGTCAGCATAAATGTCTGTAATCAAATCGAACCTGAACACCCGGAGTGATGATTTCAAGGCCAATGCCGCGCATATGACGTCGCTGGTCGAGGATCTGAAAGAGAAGGTCGCCGCGATCAAGCAGGGCGGCGGGGAGCGGGCGCGGGAGAAGCATCTTTCGCGCGGCAAGCTGCTCCCTCGCGAACGGGTGCGGAAACTGCTCGATCCGGGCTCGCCCTTCCTCGAATTCAGCCAGATGGCCGCTTATGACATGTATGGCGGAGATATCAATTCCGCCGGGATCATTACTGGCATCGGCCGGATTGAAGGGCGCGAATGCGTCATCATCTGCAACGATGCGACGGTGAAGGGCGGCACTTACTATCCGCTCACCGTGAAGAAACATCTCCGGGCGCAGGAAGTGGCGCAGCAGAACCATCTCCCCTGCATTTATCTCGTCGACAGCGGCGGGGCGAACCTGCCGAACCAGCAGGATGTCTTCCCCGACCGTGATCATTTCGGCCGGAGCTTTTATAACCAGGCGAATATGTCTGCGCTTGGCATTCCGCAGATCGCCGTCGTCATGGGCTCCTGTACCGCGGGCGGCGCCTATGTTCCGGCCATGTGCGATGAAAGCATCATCGTCCGCAATCAGGGTACGATCTTTTTGGCCGGGCCCCCGCTTGTAAAGGCCGCGACGGGCGAGGTAGTCTCAGCGGAGGACCTGGGCGGCGCCGAAGTGCATTCGCGTACTTCGGGCGTGACCGACCATATGGCCGAGAACGATACCCATGCGCTGCAGATCGCGCGGGCCTGCGTTGCCTCCTTCAACAAGCCGAAGCAGATGCCTCTGGAAGTGCGCAGACCTGTTCCACCAGCCTATGATCCGAAGGAGATTTACGGCCTGATCCCGAAGGACATGAAAACCCAGTTCGATGTGCGGGAGATTATCGCCCGCGTCGTCGATGGCTCCGAGTTTGATGAGTTCAAGAAGAATTACGGCACGACGCTGGTCACCGGCTTTGCCCATATCCATGGCTATCCGGTCGGCATCATCGCGAATAATGGCATTCTATTCTCGGAATCCTCGCTGAAAGGCGCGCATTTCATCGAGCTTTGCTGCCAGCGGAATATCCCGCTTGTCTTTTTGCAGAACATTACCGGCTTCATGGTCGGTCAGAAATACGAGAGCGGCGGCATCGCCAAGGATGGCGCGAAGCTGGTGACGGCGGTGGCGACCGCGAAAGTTCCGAAATTCACGATGATTTTCGGCGGCTCCTTCGGGGCGGGCAACTACGGTATGTCGGGTCGCGCCTATAGCCCCCGTCTTCTCTGGATGTGGCCGAACGCACGGATTTCCGTGATGGGCGGCACGCAGGCCGCCTCGGTTCTCGCGACCGTCAAACGGGATTCCATGGAAGCGCGCGGCGAGAGCTGGAGCGCGGAAGAAGAAGCCGCCTTCAAGGCGCCGATCGAGGCGCAATATGAAAAGGAAGGCCATCCCTATTTCGCGAGTGCGCGTATCTGGGATGACGGAATTGTCGATCCGGCGGAGACGCGCCGGGTGCTTGGCCTCGGGATTTCGGCGGCGTTCAATGCGCCGGTCGAGCCCACGAAATTTGGCCTGTTCAGGATGTAGGAGAGATTTGATGAGTGAAGAATCAGCCGTATTGCATTTTTCGACCGACGGCATCGCGACCATTACCCTGAACCGGCCGGAGGTTCACAATGCCTTTGACGAGGAACTGATCGAACGGCTTGCGGATATGTTCGTCGATGTTGGTCATCAGGACGGTGTGCGCGCCGTGGTGGTGGCCGCCGCGGGCAAGAGTTATTGCGC
>SBHH01000034.1 GCA_006226265.1 Alphaproteobacteria bacterium
ATGGTGGGTGATGAGAGATTCGAACTCCCGACCCTCTCGGTGTAAACGAGATGCTCTAACCAGCTGAGCTAATCACCCGCACTTGAAGCGAGCCCGTGTATATCAATCTACACCGGCATTGGGAAGACAAAAAACGAAGCCAGATTCAAAAAAATGAATCTGGCTTAACGTTTAACGGTGAACAAGGAGATTATTTGTTCACGGAATCCTTCAGGGCTTTACCAGCCTTGAATTTCGGCTGCTTGGAAGCCGGGATCTTGATCGTTTCGCCGGTCCGCGGATTGCGGCCTTCGGATGCCTTGCGCTCTGCAACGCTGAAAGTACCGAAACCAACCAGACGAACTTCGTCGCCGCCGCTCAGCGCGCTGGAGACAGCCTCGAGAACCGCATCAACACTTTTCCCTGCTTCAGATTTCCCGAGTCCTGAAATATCAGCAACTGCGGCGATGAGATCGTTCTTATTCACTATAAGCCCCCTTCGATTTAGACTTGCACATATCCTGTCAAAGAATTCGTTAAAGACGGTCGAATACTAGTTTGTCGGCCGCTCCGGGTCAAAGGGAAAAATCAAGATATCCCCAACTTTTCTGCGGAATTCCGGGGCTTTTCGACAAATTTTAATGAGTTGTCACGCCGTCTTCGACCTTTTGGGAAGAAGCGGCTCCGGCAAGTTCGCGGGCAAGCTCTTCCTCACTCCAGTCAAGCGGTACAAGCGGCTTCGTCAGAGCAACTTTCAACACCTCTGTAACCTCGGATACCGGAATGATTTCAAGTCCCTCCTTGACGTTATCGGGAATCTCCGCCAGGTCTTTTTCATTGTCCTTCGGGATGAGAACCGTCTTGATGCCGCCGCGAAGCGCAGCGAGCAGCTTTTCCTTCAAGCCGCCGATGGGCAGAACCCGGCCACGCAGGGTAACTTCGCCGGTCATGGCAACATCCCGGCGGACCGGAATATCGGTCAACACGGAGATGATAGAAGTCACCATCGCAACACCGGCGGACGGTCCGTCCTTCGGCGTCGCCCCTTCTGGCACATGTACATGGATGTCATGACGATCGAAATCCGTCGGCTTCACCCCCATATCCAGACAGCGTGACTGCACATAGCTCTTTGCAGCCTGAACGGATTCCTGCATGACATCGCCGAGCTTGCCGGTAATGCGCATGCGGCCCTTCCCGTATAGTTTAACGGCTTCGATCGTCAGCAATTCGCCGCCGACTTCCGTCCAGGCAAGACCGGTGGTGAGACCAACGCGGTCTTCATCCTCCATCATGCCAAAACGATGACGGCGGACCCCCGCGTAATCACCGAGATTTTCCGACGTGACCGCAATGCTTTTAACGCCATCGGTAATGATTTCCTTGACCGACTTCCGCGCCAGCTTGGCGAGTTCACGTTCCAGATTACGCACACCCGCCTCCCGGCAGTAGTAGCGGATCAGGTCACGGATCGCCTCGTCAGTGATCGACCATTCGTCTTTTTTAAGGCCATGCGCCTTCATCTGCTTGCGGATCAGATGGCGTTTCGCAATCTCGACCTTTTCATCTTCCGTATAGCCGGAAAGATGGATGATTTCCATACGGTCACGGAGCGGACCCGGCATGTTGAGCGAGTTCGCGGTGCAGATGAACATTACCTCCGACAGGTCGAATTCAACCTCCAGATAATGATCGGCAAAAGTCGTGTTCTGCTCCGGATCCAGCACTTCGAGAAGCGCAGACGACGGATCGCCCCGGAAATCGTTGCCAAGCTTGTCGATCTCGTCAAACAGGAATAACGGATTGCTCGACTTCGCCTTTTTCATCGACTGGATGACCTTGCCCGGCATGGAGCCGATATAAGTCCGCCTATGGCCGCGGATTTCCGCTTCATCCCGGACGCCACCAAGGGCGACGCGCACGAAATTGCGGCCCGTTGCCCGCGCAACCGACTGACCGAGCGAGGTTTTACCTACACCGGGCGGACCGACAAGACAAAGAATGGAGCCACGGATTTTCTTCATCCGTTGCTGTACGGCAAGATATTCAAGGATGCGTTCCTTGACCTTTTCAAGGCCGTAGTGATCGTCGTTGAGTACTTTTTCGGCAAGCGCGAGGTCTTTCTTGACCCGGGTCCGCTTGTTCCAAGGCAAGCTCAAAATCCAGTCGAGATAATTCCGCACAACCGTTGCCTCGGCGGACATCGGGCTCATATTACGGAGCTTCTTCATCTCCTGGTTACATTTTTCACGCGCTTCCTTGGTCAGCTTGACCTTGGAGATTTTCTCCTCCAGTTCACTCAGCTCGTCGCGACCTTCCTCGCCCTCGCCAAGCTCCTTCTGGATCGCCTTCATTTGCTCGTTGAGATAATATTCGCGCTGCGTCTTCTCCATCTGGCGCTTGACGCGGCTGCGAATTTTCTTTTCAACCTGCAGGACGCCGATTTCGTCTTCCATCAACGCATAGACGCGTTCCAGGCGCTCGGTCGCGCTTTCGATCTCCAGAAGCTCCTGCTTCTCTGCGATCTTGAGCGCCATATGCGAGGCCATTGTATCAGCAAGTTTAGACGGCTCATCGATCTGGTTGAGCGAGACGAGGACTTCCGGCGGGATTTTGCGGTTGAGCTTCACATACTGCTCAAACTGGGAAATGACCGACCGGGCCAAGGCTTCCAATTCCGGCGTATCGACATCCTTCTCTTCCAGGATTTCCGCATGCGCCTGGAAAAAATCAGGGTTATCGATGAATTTATCAATGCGCGCACGCTCCCCGCCCTCGACCAGTACCTTGACCGTACCGTCCGGCAGTTTCAGAAGCTGCAACACCGACGCAATCGTGCCGACGCGGTGAATATCCTGTTCGCCCGGGTCATCCTGGCTCGCATTCTTCTGTGCGACCAGCAGGATCTGCTTGTCGTCCTTCATGACATCTTCAAGCGCCCGCACGGACTTGTCGCGCCCGACAAAGAGCGGGACGATCATATGCGGAAAAACGACGATATCGCGTAACGGAAGGACAGGAAAAACCTGAGTTCGGGGTGTATCAATCATTTCGTTGCCTTCTGGAACCGGGCGCATTGCCCCGGCCATAAACGGGGAGACGAGTATATTACGATAAATCCGCCGAAGGAGGGACATCCCCTCCCCCGGTGATCATCACTACGCGCTGCTCGTTGCGTCCTGACGATCTGCATATATATGGAGAGGCTGCGACCCACCGTCAACCACCTCACCATTGATGACGATTTCCTCCACTCCTTCGAGGGAGGGCAGATCATACATGGAATCCAGCAAAATACCTTCCATGATCGACCGAAGGCCGCGCGCGCCCGTCTTGCGCACGATGGCTTTCTTAGCGATGGCGGATAGGGCATCTTCCGTGAAAGTCAGATTGACATTTTCCATATCGAAGAGGCGCTGGTACTGCTTGACCAGGGCATTCTTCGGCGACGTCAGGATTTCGATCAGGGCATCTTCATCCAGATCTTCCAACGTCGCGACGACCGGCAATCGGCCGACAAATTCCGGAATCAGGCCGAATTTCAGCAAATCCTCCGGCTCGACATCCTTCAGGGTCTCGCCGATATTACGATCCTCTTCAGCCTGGACAGAGGCGCCGAAGCCGATGGATGTGTCCTTCCCGCGCGAGCCGATAATCTTGTCCAGCCCGGCGAAAGCACCGCCACAGATAAAGAGGATGTTGGTCGTGTCCACCTGCAGGAATTCCTGCTGCGGATGTTTGCGTCCGCCCTGCGGCGGCACAGAGGCAACGGTCCCTTCCATGATCTTGAGGAGCGCCTGCTGCACACCCTCACCGGAAACGTCCCGGGTAATGGAGGGATTGTCGGACTTGCGGCTGATCTTGTCGACCTCGTCGATATAGACAATGCCACGCTGCGCCCGCTCAACGTTATAGTCCGCAGACTGCAACAGCTTCAGAATGATATTCTCAACATCCTCACCGACATAGCCTGCTTCGGTCAGGGTCGTTGCATCGGCCATGGTAAAGGGCACATCAAGGATGCGCGCCAGCGTCTGGGCCAGCAGCGTCTTGCCGCAACCCGTGGGGCCGATGAGAAGAATGTTGGATTTTGCCAGCTCGACATCGTCAGACTTGGCGCTGTGGTGCAGCCGCTTGTAATGGTTGTGAACGGCAACGGAAAGAACGCGCTTCGCATGGAACTGGCCAATGACATAGTCATCAAGCACATTGCAGATTTCCATCGGAGTCGGTACACCGTCGCTGGTCTTGACCAGCGTGCTCTTGTGCTCTTCACGAATGATGTCCATGCACAGCTCGACGCATTCATCACAAATGAAAACCGTCGGTCCCGCGATCAGCTTGCGTACCTCATGCTGACTCTTCCCGCAGAAGGAGCAGTACAGGGTATTTTTTGAATCTCCACCACTCAGTTTGGTCATAGATACTCCAATAGTCCGTTCGACTTTACATATTAGCCATCGGGGCGGCGGGCGACAACAATAATGTTGATTCTGTTACAGAGCTTTGC
>SBHH01000131.1 GCA_006226265.1 Alphaproteobacteria bacterium
ATGGCCGACAGCGACGCGCCCGCGACCCTCGGATTTCTTCGATACGGGATTGCGGTTCTGATCCTGATCCCGTTTCTGGTGACCGTCCGGTCTTTCCGCGTGGCGCCCAAAATCGTACTATCCATGATGCTTCTCGGCATCCTTCAGTTCGGGCTGTTCCATCTTTTCGTGAATACGGCGCTTGAGAATATCTCCGCCTCCCGCGGCGCCGTTATTTTTGCCCTAATCCCCATCATGACCATGCTGATTGCCGCTGCCTCGGGCCGCGACAGCCTGACGGGCCTCAAGCTTTTTGCGGCTCTTCTTTCTTTCGTCGGGGTTTCTCTTGCCATTGGCGAAAAGGCCTTTACCGGCAACAGCGTCAGCGAGGGCTGGACCGGGGAAATTCTGTTCTTCATGGCCGTCTGCTGCGGCGCGACCTATAATGCCTTTTCAAGCCGCCTGATGCAGAGCCGCTCCGTCCTTCTGATGACGGTGATCGGCATGTCGACCGGCACGCTCGCCATCCTCCCCGTTTCGCTTCATGAAGGGCTCAGCGCGGCGATCGGGAGTTACGATTTCCACGACTGGCTCTGGCTTCTTTATCTCGCAGGCCCCGCTGCGGCCTTAAGCCTCTTCTTCTTTAACTGGGGCCTGCAGCAGCTTTCCCCGTCGCAAGCCGCGATTTATGTGCCGATTGCCCCCATACTTGCGGCGGCCTTCGGCGCGCTTTTGCTGGATGAGCATCTTTCGAAGCTGTTCCTTGTCGGTATGGCATGCGCGGTCGCAGGGCCGGCGCTTGTCAACTGGCGGCGGAAAAAGCCCGCACCAGCGAGCGAATAGGGCTACACATCCGGCCCCGCTCCGGCTAGTCTTCATTCAAATCCCCAATTCCAAGGATATCCGCCATGTTCCTGCTTCGACTGCCGCTCCTTATCCTTCCGCTGACCTTTGCCTTCCTTTCCAACGCTGCGGCGGATGGGGTGAAGCCGAAGCAGGCGGAGGTTGGGCCCCGTCCCTATTACCTCATCGACAAAATGGCGGACGGCCCCTTGAAGACAGAATTGCAGCAATGCAAAAACGGACCGTTCCATACGACGGATTTTTCCATCGGCCATCGCGGGGCGTCGCTCCAGTTTCCGGAACATTCGAAGGAAGGCTATCTCGCCGCCGCGCGCATGGGCGCCGGGATCATTGAATGCGACGTGACCTTTACCAAGGACCGGCAACTCGTCTGTCGTCATTCGCAATGCGATCTGCAGGCGACGACGGATATTCTGGCGCATCCCGATCTCGCCGCCAAATGCAGCGAGCCCTTCTCCCCCGCTGATCCAAGCCTAGGCACCAAGGCTCGCGCGAAATGCTGCACGAGCGATATCACCCTCGCCGAATTCAAGAGCTTGCGCGCCAAGATGGACGGCTCCAATCCGAAGGCGACAACGGTTGAGGAATTCATGAAAGGCACGCCCGACTGGCGGACGGAGCTTTACGGCACCGATGGCACCCTGATGACCCATGCCGACAGTATCAGGCTTATCGACAGTCTCGGCCTTAAATTCATTCCGGAGATGAAAGCACCACAAGTCTCCATGCCGTTTGATGGTGACTATAGCCGCGCCGATTTTGCCAAAGCCATTATTGCTGATTACCGGAACGCAAAGATCGATCCCTCCCGCGTCTATCTGCAGTCCTTCGATCTTGAGGATATCCGCTACTGGCTGAAGAACGATCCGGACTATGGCCCGCGGGCCGTTTATCTCGACAGCCGCTATCGCGGCAGCAACCGGATCAACCCTGCCGATCCCGACAGCTTCAACCCGTCAATGCAGGAACTCGCAAGCGAAGGGCTTAAGTTCATCGCACCGCCCATGTGGATGCTGCTTGATCTCGATGCGAACGGGAAGATCGTTCCTTCAGCCTATGCCAAGGCGGCGAAGGCGGCGGGCCTTACCATTTTTACCTGGACGCTGGAACGCTCCGGCTCCCTGAAAAAGGGCGGCGGCTGGTACTATAAAAGCGTGAAGGATGCCATCAGCCGCGAAGGCGATGTCATGACAGTGCTCGATGTGCTCGCAAAAGATGTCGGAGTGAAGGGCGTCTTCTCCGACTGGGCCGCGACCACGACCTATTACGCGAACTGCCGGGGGATCGACTGATCTCCCGTTAGGTTCTTTGGGTTCAGGCCTCGTTCGCGGCGAGAAGGCGGGCATTGCCTCCAGATGCCGTCGTATCGATACAAAGCGCCCGTTCGGCGACAAGCAGCCGCCAGTCTGTTGCCCCAATGATCAGCGGGATAATCGGCCCCGCCCGCATCGCAAGCGCGCGGCGGAGCGGCCGAAGTTCATATTCCCCTTCCGCCACCAGAAGCGCCGCCAGCCCGTCCAGTTTCTCAACGAGATCAAGACTGAGCGGGATATCCTGCACTTGAAAAATCGCCTTGGGCGCGCCTGCCTTTGACAAGGCGGAGGAGAGCTTCTCCGCCGCCGCCGATTTACCGAGCATCACAACCGCATTTCCGGTCAGAAGCGCGAGGACCGCCCCTTCCAGGGCCTTTTCCCCCGCCGCCAGCACCACGCCCCGGCCATGCAGGAACAACTGGTTGCTCTCCCCCGTCGGGCCGGTCAGGCTTTCGGGCGTCGGATCATAAGCCGATGCGGTGGCAAGCGCCTTCCTGACCAGAGCCGCCAGTTTCCCGTCGAACTTGTCTGCGGCCTGTTCCAGAACGGCCCGCCGATCCGTCTGCTCATCCCAGTCTTGCCGCGCCTTATCCGCGCTGGCAACAAGGGAGGCGCATTTCTCGAAATCCCAGGCAGAGGCTTCCTTGGACAATACGGCTCCTTCCGCCGGAATATCCATCAGCTTGGTGAAGCGCGTCAGATAGAAAGGTCCGCCCGCCTTCGGGCCGGTGCCGGAAAGGCCTTCACCGCCGAACGGCTGCACGCCGACGACTGCGCCAATCTGGTTGCGGTTGACATAGAGATTGCCGACATGGGCCTTGTCGCAGATTTCCTGAACCCGGGTATCGACGCGGGTATGCAGACCGAGGGTGAGGCCATATCCGGCGGCATTCACATCATCGACCACTTTCACGATATCTTGCGCACGGAATGTCGCGACATGCAGGATGGGGCCAAAGATTTCTTTCTCCAGCTCCTCAATCCCGCTGACCCGATAGACGGCGGGGGCGACGAAGGACCCGGCGTCCGCCACATCGGCAATCGAGAGCTTCTCGATCAGGCGGCCCTCCGCCTCCATCTTTTGGCAGTGATTCTCGATGCCCTTTTTTGCGTCCTCATCAATCACCGGGCCGACATCAACCGATATATCCCAAGGATTGCCGATTTTAAGCTCCCGCATCGCGCCTTTCAGCATGGTGAGCACCTTGTCCGCCACATCCTCCTGCAAATAAAGCATCCGAAGGGCAGAACAACGCTGACCCGCCGACTGAAAGGCGGAGGCGACAATATCGCGGACCGCCTGCTCTGGCAGCGCGGTGGAATCGACGATCATCGCATTAAGCCCGCCCGTCTCGGCGATCAAGGGGGCATCGGGCGCGGCGCGTTCGGCAAGCGCGCGGGCAATCACCTTCGCGGTGTCAGTCGACCCGGTAAAACAAACGCCTTTGATGTCGGAGCTGGAGACAAGCTTCGCCCCGACAACCGCGCCATCGCCCGGCAGAAGCTGCAAAACCGCGGCCGGGATACCGGCACCCCGCATCAGTTCCACGGCGCGCGCGGCGATGAGCGGCGTCTGTTCCGCAGGCTTCGCAATCACCGGGTTGCCCGCCACCATCGCCGCGACAATCTGGCCGGTAAAAATGGCAAGCGGAAAGTTCCAGGGTGAAATGCAGATGAAGGTGCCGCGCGCCGCGCGATTTCCCTCTGCCATATCGATCCGCCCGCGCTTCGCATAATAACGGCAGAAATCGGCGGCCTCCCGCACCTCAGAGATACCATCGAAAAGGGACTTTCCAGCCTCGCGCGAGAGGAGCACCATCAGCTCGACGCGGTTTTCCTCATATAGATCGGCGATCCGTTCCAATATTGCGGCGCGGGCCTCCACCGCCGTTTCCCGCCAGTTTTTTTCGGCCTTCACGGCAATGGCAATCGCCGCCTCGACCTCTTTTTCCGTCGCATCGCGGCAGTCGCCGACGATATCCGAGAGAATGGAGGGATTGCGTAAAGTCCATCCCTCACCGGAGTTTGTCGTTTGTCCGAGAAGCGGCGCGGCATACCATTTGATGTTTTTGAATGTCCCGCGCGCCTTGTCGAATTCCGCATAGGTTGCCGGATTGGCGAAATTGATGCCGCCCGAGTTCCGGCGAGAGGCACCATAAATATCGGCGGGCAGAGGAATTTTATCGTTCGCGATGGTCGGGAAACTCTGGATCGCCGCAACCGGATCGCGCGCCACCTGTTCCGGCGGGACCTTTTCATCCAGCACCTGATTGACGAAGGAGCTGTTGGCCCCGTTTTCCAGCAGACGGCGAACC
>SBHH01000271.1 GCA_006226265.1 Alphaproteobacteria bacterium
GCCGACTGGATGCAGCGCAATTTCGACCGGCGAATTGAAACTCTCGTTCCGGTCACCAATGAGACCATCCATCGTCAGGTGCTGGACCAGATCATGGTCGTGTGCCTGAAAGACAATGCCCAGAGCTGGCATCTCGTGGAAAACGGTGAATATGAGCGAATTTCCCGCAAAGGAGAGGGCTTTTCAGCCCATAATTATTTCATGACAAATCCCTCTTTATCTGGACGTGGCAAGGCTTTACTTGTAAAGGAACCTGTACCAAAACTCGTTCCGCCAAAGTGAAACGGCTTTAAAAAACGCGTTCAATAAGTTGGGAAGTAATGGAAGATCGGGATAGAGAGCTCGACCCTGCCGTAAAGGTATCCGACCGCTCAACCGCCGTAATCGATATCGGCTCAAACTCGGTCCGCCTGGTGGTTTTTGACGGCCCCCAGCGGGTTCCCCTGCCAAAATTCAACGAAAAGGTCCTTTGCGGACTGGGGCAGGATCTCGGTACAACCGGCCTTTTGAACGAAAAATCCATGACCGAGGCACTGGAAGCGCTCCGCCGCTACGCCTCGCTTGTCAATCATATGGGAATCGACCGGGTGATGGTGGCGGCGACCGCCGCCGTGCGCGAGGCCGACAACGGCTCCGAGTTCGTCTCGGAAATCGAGCAGGAATGCGACCTTAATGTCCAGGTCCTGAGTGGCAAGCAGGAGGCGCGCTATTCCGGCCTTGGCGTTCTGTCCGGCATTCCCTCCGCCGAGGGGCTGGTCGGCGACCTCGGGGGCGGCAGTCTAGAACTCGTGCAGATCTCCGACGGCCGGATCGAGCAAACGGCGACCCTGCCGCTCGGGGCCCTTCGCCTGTCACATATGAATCTCACGGAGAAGCGTCTTCGCAAGGCAATTTCCAAAAAATTCGCTCGCGCCGAATGGCTCGGAGATGTGCAGGGACAGAATTTTTATGTGGTGGGCGGCGCCTGGCGCGTGCTTGCGCGCTATCACATCACCAAGACGGGGCATCCGCTTAACATCATCCATGCCTATCGCCTAAGCCTTGAGGACACCCTCGCCCTCATCGATGAATTCCTCGGCATGACGGTGGAGCAGATGATCGCCACCGACGGCATTCCGAAATCGCGCGCCGATACCATGCATACGGCGGCGATCATCATGCAGGAACTGCTGAATATCGTTGAGCCGAAAAGCATTGTCTTCTCCGGTAACGGTCTTCGGGAAGGCATGCTCTTTTCCGAGATCAAGAAGTCGGTGCGAAAGCGCGATCCCCTGTTGGAAGCCTGCCGCGACATGGCGGCGGCGGAAGGGCGCTTCGCCGAGCATGGCGAGGAAATCTATGACTGGCTGCAGGATATGACCCGGGGCGCGGACGAGAAGGGCAAGCGCCTGATCCTCGCCGCGGCGACATTGAGCGATATTGCCTGGTGGGCCAATTCCGACTATCGCGCGGCGCAGGCCTTCCGCCGCATTTTCCGCGCGCCCTTCAGCGGCATCGGCCATCGCGGCCGGGCCATGGTCGCACTTTCCGTCTATGCGCGCTACAAGGGCGATTTTTCAGGCCCCGCGACCGATGACAGCCTGCGCCTTCTGACCGAACAGGAAAGCAAGGATGCGCTCAGTATTGGCCTTGCGCTGCGTCTGTCGCACACCTTAAGCGGCGGCACCATGGGCATCCTGGGCCGGACCCGGCTTCAGGTAACAGAGGCAGAAGTCCTACTCCGGGTTCCAGGTCCCCTTGCAAGTCTGATCGGCGTGCATGTCCGAAGCCAGCTCGATACCCTTGCGGGGAGCCTTGGAAAGCCGGCGCGGGTCGAAATCGTCAAAGGGAAATTATCCTGATCTTTCCGTCCTTGGAGGAAAGCGCGATCTCGCCATGTTTGAGCTTCAGGGCATCCTCGCCGAAGACCTTACGGCGCCAGCCTTTTAACGACGGCACGTCCGCATTGTCATCCATGGCAATTGCCTCCAGCTCCTTGACGTTGCAGATCAGCTTCTGCGCAACGTCATTTTCCTCCGACCGGAGTTTCAAGAGAACCTTCAGAAGCTCCATCAGCGGTGCGATGCCTTTTGGCGGCGCTTCCTTTCGCGGCACCTTGGGGCATTGATCGGCGGGAAGATCAACGCCTTCCTTGACAGCCGCGAGCAGACCCTGACCCATTTTTCCTTCGGCAAACTTCTTGCCAAGACCCCGCACATGGGAAAGCGCCTCCGGTGATTTCGGGGGGTTGGAGGCAATTTCGAGAAGCGCCTCATCCCGTAAAATCCGGTTGCGCGGGATATCCTGCCGATGGGCCTGAGCCTCCCGCCAGGCAGCGATGGACCGCAAAATGCCGAGAAAGCGCGGATGGGTATTGCGCGACTTGATCCGCTGCCACGCATTTTCAGGCGGCAAGAAGTATGTTTCGGGGGAGCGGAGAATTTCCATCTCCGAGGTCACCCAGTCTTTCCGCCCGCTCTCCTCAAGCTTCTTCGCAAGGAACTCATAGACATCTCGAAGATGGGTGACATCTGCTTCCGCATAGGTCAACTGACGTTCCGACAAGGGACGGCGGGACCAGTCCGTAAAGCGGGAGGATTTATCGATCGGCTTGCCGGTGATTTTGGAAACCAGCGTGTCGTAGCCGACCGATTCACCGAACCCGCAGACCATGGCCGCCACTTGCGTATCAAAAATGGGGGCAGGGACCTCGCCCGTCAGATGATGAAAGATTTCAAGATCCTGCCGCCCTGCATGAAAGACCTTAAGGACCTTCTCATTCTTCAAAAGCCCAAAGAGCGGCGCGAGGTCTATCCCGTCGGCCAGCGGATCGACAATGGCGGATTCCTCCTCCGAGGCGAGCTGGACAAGACAGAGAATGGGCCAGAAAGTGCTTTCGCGTAAAAATTCCGTATCGATGGTAATATAAGGAAACTTCCCGAGCCTCCCGACGAGTTCTTCAAGAGCCGGGGTCGTCGTAATAATTTGCATGTACTTCTAATACCGTTTCCGGGACGCGCCTGTCCTGCCGAAGAAGCCGGCGGGGCGGGAGCGGCCCCAAGTTTGAGATTTGCCGAGGATAGCGGATTTTTCCCTGTAAAGGAAGGTTGGCGCGCAGCGAAAAACCATGTAAGACAGGCGCTTCAAACTTCCTTTGATCCGATGGCGGGTCTGACAGAGATAAGAGAGTATCAATGCATAGCTACCGAACCCATAATTGCGCCGAATTGCGCGATAGCGATGTTGGCGCAACCGTCCGGCTGTCCGGCTGGGTCCATCGCAAGCGGGATCATGGCAATCTGCTGTTCGTCGATTTGCGCGACCATTACGGCATCACCCAATGTGTGATCGAAACCGATGTCGCGGGCTTTGCGGCAGTCGAGGGCGTCCGCTCCGAAAGCGTGGTCACCGTCACCGGCAAGGTGGTGGCCCGCAGCGCCGAAACCGTCAATCCGAACCTGCCGACCGGCGCCATCGAAGTCGATATCGAGGCGTTCACGGTCCAGTCCGCGGCGGACGAGCTTCCCATGCCCGTCTTTGGCGAACAGGAGTATCCCGAAGATATCCGCCTCCGTCACCGTTATCTCGATCTCCGGCGCGAACGGCTGCATCAGAATATTGTCCTCCGGTCCGAGATCATCGGCGCGCTTCGCGAGCAGATGCGCGGACAGGGCTTCATGGAATTCCAGACACCGATCCTGACGGCCTCCTCGCCGGAAGGCGCGCGCGACTTCCTGGTGCCGAGCCGGATGCACCCCGGCAAGTTCTATGCGCTGCCGCAAGCACCGCAGCAGTTCAAGCAGCTGGTCATGATGTCGGGCTTCGATCGCTACTTCCAGATCGCGCCCTGTTTCCGCGATGAGGATGCCCGTGCCGACCGCAGCCCGGGTGAATTTTACCAGCTCGATATCGAAATGGCGTTCGTGACGCAGGAAGACGTTTTCGCAGCAGTCGAGCCGGTGCTGACCCATGTGTTCCAGCAGTTCGCCGGAAACCGAAAAGTCGTTACCCCGTTCGAACGCATCCCGTTCGACGAGGCGATGCTGAAATACGGCAGCGACAAGCCGGACCTTCGCAACCCGATTGTCATTTCCGACGTAACGGAACCCTTTACCGGTTCCGGTTTCGGCCTCTTTGCCAAATCGATCACCTCTGGCTCCATCGTCCGGGCCATTCCGGCGCCGGGCGCAGGCGACCGGCCGCGCAGCTTCTTCGACAAGATGAACGACTGGGCAAGGAAGGAAGGGGCGGGCGGCCTCGGCTATATCATCTTCAAGGATGGTGAGGCCAAGGGCCCGATTGCCAAAAACCTCGATGAGGAACGCATCGCCAAAATCCGCGAAATTGCGGGCGTGGGCGAGGGCGATGCCGTCTTCTTCGCCTGCGATAAGGAAGCGGGCGCGGCGGAGCTTGCGGGCAAGGCGCGAAACCGCATCGGCGAGGAACTTGATATCGTCGAAAAGAACGT
>SBHH01000244.1 GCA_006226265.1 Alphaproteobacteria bacterium
GATCGGTACCGATCTCTATCATGGCGGGGTCGTCTATGAACGCGATGCCGGCATTAATCCCTATAAGCTGACCGCCGGTCTTGCCGAGCGGGCCCGTGCCGCGGGCACTCGGATTTTCGAACACTGCGCCGTTGAAGGCATGAATACCATTCCTGGAGGACAGGAGGTCCGGATCAGGGACGGAAAAATCCGCGCGAAACAGGTGATCGTCGCAACCAACGGGTATACCGGCAAGGCCCTCCCGTATTTCCGAAGACGCCTTATCCCGATCTCGGCGGGAGTTATCGCAACAGAAAAAATCGGCCGGAAGAAAGTCCTCGAAATCTCTCCGAAACTCCGTATGCATGGCGGTACGCACCGGCTCGTCTTCTGGTACCGCCCGTCACCGGATGGGGAGCGGATGATCTTCGGTGGCCGTGTCATGGATTGTAAGAAGCGACCCAAGGCCATTTCCAGCGACCTGCTGGCGCTCGCCCGACGGGTCTTTCCGCAGATGGAGGATGTTAAGGCCGAATATTGCTGGCACGGCGACGTCGCCTATACCTTCGATCATGCCCCGCATCTTGGCGAGGTGAACGGTGTGCATTATGCAATGGGCTATTGCGGCTCCGGCATTACGCGAGCGCTTTATTTCGGACGGCAGATTGCCGGGCAGATCCTGAATGAGGCAGGTAGCGAAACCGCCCATGACGGGCTCGCTTTCGACGGACGGCCGTTTTACACCGGCAATCCCTGGTTCATGCCGCTTGTTCTTCGCTGGCACGCAGTCGCCGACCGGATAGCGGGACACTGAAGCCGATTAACGGTCATCGGCTCGGGCCACAGCGCCTCTCGCCTCGCCGATATCCCAATAGAGACCGACCATGATGCCGAGTGCCTGTCGCGCGACGGAGGCCAGTATATGTTCGTTCGGTGCATGCTGGGAACAACCGGGATAGGAATGCGGCACCCAGATGGTCGGCAGACCCAACACATCCATAAAACAGCCATTGGGGAGCGAGCCGCCAAGATTAGGCAGCAGAACCGGCGGCGCGCCTGTGGTGTCCTCCAGCGACTTGCAGGCGAGTCTCACCCAGGGGTTATCGAGTGCCGTACGCGTTGCATCAAAGCCGCCCATCGATTGTGGCTCCACCACGACATCGGAAAAGCCGTTCTCATCAAGGTGCCGGCGCAAGGCGCTGGTCCAGTCGCAGATATCGAGACCCGGCGGAAAGCGAAGGCCGCAGCGCGCCCAGGCCGTTGCCGGAATCGCACCGACAGGGCGCGCCGGATTCCCGGTCTCGAACGCAAGCACCGCGAAGGAGGTCCAGGCGAACAGCTTTTCCGCAGCCGTAAGGCCCGGCTCCCCCCAACCGGGCTCAATCTCCGGCCCGTCTTCCTCGCTGGTTTCAAAAATGACCTTGGCGAGGGCGGCCTGCACATCCTCCGGAATGCCGTCGGGGCGCCAACCGGCAACCCGGATAGCACCGTTCCTGTCAATGATCGAGGCAATAGCCTGCGCAAGTATGGTTCCGGCATCAGAAATAACGCCGCCCCAGTTTCCGGAATGATGCGCCCCTTCGCGCAATTTTACCTTGAGATCGAAAGACCGGTTTCCGCGCGAGCCAAGATAAATGGTCGGCTTCGCCGCCTGCTGACGCGGCCCGTCGGAAGCGATTAGAAGATCGGCCTTCAGCAAGCTCTTATTCTGCTGGCATAATTCCCGGAGGCCTGGAGAACCGATTTCTTCTGCTGATTCAATGAGATATTTGACGTTGAAGCCAAGCCGCCCTTTCGACTTCAACACAAGGCCGAGCGCGGCAATATTGATCGCATGCTGTCCCTTGTTATCCGCCGTACCACGGCCATAAATGTAATCGCCATCCTGCTCAATCTTCCAGGGGGAGCGTCCCGCACGCCATTTTCCTTCCATCCCGAGCACCACATCCCCATGCCCGTAGCCCAATACAGTGGTCAGCTTCTCCTCCTCGATCCGCTCGACATAGAGAAAAGGCATGTTTTCATTGACCGGATTATCGAGAATGCGCCAGGTGAACCCCATTTCCTCAAAAGCGGGAATCATGATTTCACGGAAATAGTCCAGCATGACACCTTGCCGATCCGGGTTCTGGCTCTCGGTTTCAAACGAGACCTTCTCCGACAAATTTTCGAGAAAAGCCCCGCTATCGAAATAGTCCAGTCCCGTCTCAATCGCGGCACTTCGCAAGCTTGACATGATTATTTCCGTCCCTTCAGGCGGTCTCGAATGTAGTTGGAATAACCCAGTTCTTGCCAGGTTCGGCCTCCAGCAGTGCCTTTGTGTAAGGATGGCGCGGGTACCCGAAAACCTCGTCAACCGAGCCTTCCTCAACCACCTCGCCATCCTTCATGACGATCAGATGATCGCATATTTGCGCGGCCACCCGAAGATCATGCGTGATAAAAAGGACGGTGAGACCAAATTCGTCACGAATATCGGCGAGCAGTTTCAGCACTTCCTTCTGGACCGAGACATCAAGGGCGGAAACAGATTCATCCGCGATCAGCACCTTCGGTTCGATCGCAAGTGCACGGGCAATACAGATGCGCTGCCGCTGACCGCCAGAGAACTGAACCGGATACCGGTCCACACAATCAGGATCCAGCCGAACAATTTCAAGCAGTTCGCGGGCCTTTGCCATCGCTGCCGATTTCGAAACACCGAAATTCATTGGCCCTTCGGTAATAATACTCCCTACCGTGCGGCGCGGATTGAGAGAGCCGTAGGGGTCCTGAAACACAATTTGTACATCCTTGCGGTGCTTTCGCAAATCCCGAGATTTGAGGGCGGCAAAATCCACGTCATGGATTTTGATCTGGCCGCTATCCGGATCGATCAGGCGGATCAGGCAGCGGACCAGCGTCGTCTTGCCGGAACCGCTCTCCCCCACAATGCCAAGCGTTTCCCCCTCGCGAACCGTAAAATCGACCTCCTTTACCGCTTGGACGACGCGGGTCTTGCGGAATAATGTCGCCGCGGATTGAAAGGTTTTCGAGACCTTCTGTACGATAACTGCCGGCGGTTTCGTCTCATCACGGGATGCCGTCTCCTCCGGGCGGCGCGGAACTGCCTGAATCAGTGACTGGGTATAGGAATGGCGGGGCCGGTAGAGGACATGCTCCGCAGGACCCTGTTCAACGATACGGCCATGCTGCATGACAACGATGCGATCTGCAATTTCCGCCACCACGCCGAAATCATGCGTGATAAAAAGTATTCCCGCATGATGCTTGGATTTCAATTCCTTGATCAGTTTGAGGATTTGCGCCTGTGTCGTCACATCGAGGGCCGTTGTCGGTTCATCCGCGATCAGCAATTTCGGATCGAGCGCCAGCGCCATCGCGATGACAATCCGCTGCCGCTGCCCACCGGAAAGCTGATGCGGATAGGCCATCCGCAGATTTTCAGGATCAGGCAGGCGCACTTCCTGCAAAAGCTCCAGCACCCGTTCCTTCCTTTTCGCGGCCGGCATGTCACGATGCTGACGGATCACCTCGTCAATCTGCTCCCCGACCGTATAGCAGGGATTGAGCGCCGACATTGGCTCCTGAAAAATCATTGCCATCTGGCTACCGCGAAGCCTGCGCCGTTCCCGTTCCGGCAGGGCAAGCAGATCACGGCCGGCGAAAATGATCCGCCCACGGCTTGGTTTCAGAATGCGCGGCAGCAGCCCCATCGTGGAAAAGGAGGTCACCGATTTGCCCGATCCACTCTCCCCTACCACACAGAGGATTTCACCGGGGCGGATTTCCATGCTGAGATCCTCGACCGCATATCTCCGGTCGCCATGAAGCGGCAATGGAATGGAGAGATTCTCAATTTTCAGGACCGGCTCGGTGACGCTCATGCTGCACTCCTTTCCCGGTTTCGGATTGTATATATATTCTGCAGAATATTCAATTCCGTCCCTCCGGCGAAGTGACATCCCGAAGGCCGTCGCCCAAAAGATTGATGGCAAGAACGACGATAAAAATCGCTGCCCCCGGAATGGTGATCAACCAGGGCATGAAAAACATGAATTGCCGGGCCTCCGACACCATCAACCCCCAGGAGGGCAGCGGCGGCTGCACACCGAGCCCAAGGAAACTTAAAGAAGCTTCGAGAAGGATGGCATGGGCCATCTCGATCGACGCGACAACCAGAAGATGGTTTGAAACATTGGGCAGGATATCGCGGAACAGGATTTTCGGAACGGAGGAGCCCAGCACTTCCGCCGCAGCAACATACTCGATGGAGCGCACCTGCATTGTCGCGCTTCGAAGGACGACGGCAAAACGGTCCCATAGAAGCAGGCCGAGCACAAGAATGACGATCAGGAGCGAATTGCCGAAAATGGAGACGATAGCAAGCGCAACCAGCACCACCGGCATCGACAGGCGATTAAGGATAA
>SBHH01000252.1 GCA_006226265.1 Alphaproteobacteria bacterium
GGAAAAGACAAAAGCAATAAAGAGAGTAATCCAGACGACACGCGGCACCCGCGTGTTTAGCTCCTTGATCCCGTTCCATTCATGACCGGTGGTCATATGACCGGAATATTTATCCCGTTCTTCTATTGCCATGGCCGGTCCTCATCCTCCATGATGCTTTTTGCCGCCCGCTCAAACGGCTTCTTGTTCGAAGGCCAAAAAGTATAGGCAAGCACGATGACCGAGAGGCCAATCAGATAAAAAAGTCCGTAAGACTTGGCTGCGATTACCAGGATTTCATGCTCGATAGTCATTTCGGACCTCCGAGCTTTTGCAACGCCGGATTTTGATAGGCAGCGTCGGTAAGACGGCCAAGGATCTGTAGATAGGCAATCAGCGCATCAAGCTCAGTCACCTTTTGTCGGTTGCCGTCGAAATCCCGGATATGGGTCGCGTCACCATAGCGTTCGGCAACACCTTCAGCCTCGTCGCTATCGGGCATCGCCTGCCCATAGGCATCCGCTGTGGCATTCGTGACCATTTCCTCGCTATAGGGAACTCCGAGACGCTGGAGCGCCTTGAGATCGAGTACCAGATCTTGCCGTGAAAGCTCGGTTTCACCAAGCCAGCGGTAGGACGGCATGACAGAGGGCGGGACCACGTCGCGCGGATTGTTGAGATGCGCCACATGCCAGTCATCGGAATATTTCCCGCCAATACGCGCGAGATCGGGACCGGTACGCTTCGATCCCCAGAGCATGGGGTGATCATACTGCGACTCCGCCGCCAGCGAATACGGCCCGTATCGCTCTACCTCATCTCTCAGGGTGCGGATCATCTGCGAATGACAGGCATAGCAACCCTCACGTATGTATATATTGCGCCCGGCCAGCTCCAGCGGGGTGTAAACCCGCATATCCGGGGCGCTTTCCACTGTCTCGTCAATAGTGAAAAGCGGCGCAATTTCTACAAATCCGCCAATGCTGGCAACGATCAGAACACCGATTGCAAAACGAATTGAATAACGTTCAAGCCGATAATGAATATTGAACATAACCGTTACTCCCCGGACCTAAGAACGGGCCGCGCAGCAGGTTCCGGCACCGGCGTTTCAACGACGCCCGCGCTTTCCGGCATTCGGATCGTCCGCCAGATGTTATAGGAGCCGACAGCCGTGCCGATCAGGAACAGAAGACCGCCAATTGCGCGGGCAATGTAATAGGGATGCATGGCCTCCATCGATTCAACAAAGGAATAGGCAAGCGTTCCGGCATCGTCATAAGTGCGCCACATCAGCCCCTGGATAATTCCGGAGTTCCACATGGCGAAGACGTAAATGAGCACACCTGCGAGTGCGAGCCAGAAGTGAACCTCCACCAGTTTCGGCGAATACATCCGCTCCTTCTTCCAGAGCCATGGGACGAGCGAATAGATAGTACCGAAGGTAATGAGCGCGACCCAGCCAAGCGCGCCCGCATGCACATGGCCTATGGTCCAGTCCGTGTAATGGCTAAGTGCATTCACCGGCCGGATTGCCATGAAGGAACCTTCGAAGGTCGAAAGGCCGTAAAAAACCGCCGCAACCATCATGAACCGAAGAGTGGCGTCGTCCCGCACCCTGTGCCAGGCACCGTTCAGCGTCATCAGAGCATTCCCTGCCGCGATCCAGGACGGCACCAGCAGCATAGCTGAAAAGGTCATGCCAAGGGTCTGAACCCAGGTCGGCAGCGCGGTATAATGGAGGTGGTGGGATCCGGCCCACATATAGAAGAAGGTAATCCCCCAGAAACCGATAATCGACATGCGGTAAGAGTAGATTGGTCGCTCCGCCCGTTTCGGTAGGAAATAATAGAGCATACCGAGAAACCCTGCCGTCAGGAAAAAGGCGACAGCATTATGGCCGTACCACCACTGGGTCATGGCATCCTGAACCCCGGAAAAGGCAGAATAACTTTTAACATGGTTGAAAGCAATCGGCAGGGCCAGATTATTGACGATATGAAGCACGGCAACGACCAGGATAAAAGCCATGAAATACCAGTTGGCGACATAGATATGCGGCTCCTTCCGACGGGCGAGGACCCTTAGATAGAGAATA
The DNA here is from genome assembly GCA_006226265.1 of Alphaproteobacteria bacterium. Taxonomy (GTDB): domain Bacteria; phylum Pseudomonadota; class Alphaproteobacteria; order Sneathiellales; family Sneathiellaceae; genus Sneathiella. Next base: position 2,078 of record SBHH01000252.1, read on the forward strand.
AAGTAGGTTACCCAGACGACAACCAGCCAGATATCCGCATACCATTCGGGTTCAGCATATTCCTTGGACTGTGTGATGCCGATAAGATAGCCCGAAACAGCAAGCAGACAGAATAGGTTGTAGCCAAACAGGACGAACCAGGGGCTCAGTTGATCGGGGAGCCGTGCACGGCTGGTCCGCTGCACCACATGCAGCGAAGCGGCAATCAGGGCATTGCCGCCAAAACCGAAGATGATCCCCGTCGTGTGAACAGGCCGGAGCCGTCCGAAACTTGCCCATGCGGCGTCAAATGTCATTTCGGGGTAAGCCAAAAGCCAGGCCACCCAATCACCGACAAACATGGCAATGAGAGCCCAGATCATCGCAAGTATGATTCCTGCCTTCGTCGGATCATCATAATAGCGGTCTTCACGGTTTGCCGCAGGGGGCGGCAGAAAATACCCCGACAGGACAAGAAATATTCCACCAAGGGAATATAGAAAGATGAGCGTTCCCTGTGCCTGGAAAAGCCCGTCCGCTCCGGCAAGCGTCATAACCAGCCCCCAGACGGCCATCAGGATCAGAAGGACGAGGGCAAGTTGCCGCTCCCCGACAGTCAGTTGCGAAACCATCATTTTCTCTCCAGGGATTACCCCAAAACCTCTTTCAGAACAAAAGAAAACAATCCTAATTAATTGAATTTATTTGTATTTACGATACTATTTTATCCGTTTTCTGACGACGGTTCCGCGCAGCCGCGCCGAAGTTGATGACGGATCTTTGCACCACGCGTCCTCCACTGTCGGTGATCAGACGGAATTCGCAATTCTCAGAGAAGAATGTCACACGAAACCGTCCGGCATCGGCCTCCTCCCCTCTTTCCACACGACAAGTAATCCCTCCGTCCTTGAGCCCCTCCTTGAGGTTTGAAATATCCAGCCTCAAACCCTGGGCTACTGTTGCCGCGTCGATTTCGAATTCCCCGCCCGCAATATTCAACTTCCCCGGTTCCGGCATGTCACATCCTCTCATCCCATGCGCCACTGTCATCATGCACGCGGCGTGGCCGGATCCTCACGCCAGGATAAGAGCAATCCGCTATAGTTGTGGCATCCAGGCTTGCAAAGAAAGCCTCTCGGGCCATCAGTAATTGTCCTTTTAACCGACATTTTGGCGCGAGCAGGCAAGCGCCTCCTTCATGGCGGAAACATTCGACGATGGACTGGTTCTTTTCAAGGAACCGGACGATCTGCCCGACGGTTATTTCGTCCGGTGCTCGCGCAAGGCGGATACCGCCGCCCGCTCCGGGCCGGACATCTAAAAACCCGCCGCGCCCGAGATCCTGTACGACCTTGGCCAAATGGTGATAGGAAATATGAAATTCCTGAGCAATCTCGCGCGTAGTCAAGAGATCATCCGGCCTGTCAGCAAGCCGCATTAACACTCTCAAGCCATAGTCTGTAAAAGCAGCAAGACGCATGTATGTTCCGTTTCCCGCATTTGGTATGCTCGCTTCCGGGCCAAAATCCCGCACTCCTTCACTTCTTGCTATGGAGAGTGTCGTCGCCAACCCTTTCACTCAAAGATTAGCGACGACTGCCGGGGGGGGCAAGCTAGGCAGATAGAAATACTCAGTGACGCACCTCAAATCTTGGAAAAAGAACATTATTTTCCAATTGGATATGCTCCGCCAGATCCGTACAAAGCTTGGCAAGGCCAATATAAAGGGCCTGCCACGATCGGCAAGCTTCCAGAGGAGGACTAAATTTATCCGTTTTCGCCATCAACTCGCGGATAAAGGCGCCATGATCATCATGGTCTTGCCGCATCCGGGAAATCGGCGCATCCAGCGTGCCATCGGCCCAGCGCATCGCCGGAAAGAGAATAAGCTCCTCTTTTTTCATATGAACCTCGAGTTCTCCCTCCATTTGCCGCAATATGTCTGCAAGACCAGCGGGCGCCTTTGGGTTGTCCCTGTGCACTGTCTCCACTTTCCGCGAGAGGAGGATCAACTCTCGGATTTCCGTTCGATGAGTGTCATGATAGCGGCTCTGAATGTAATCAGTGAGATCAATGATGCTCTGTTCAATCGGTGGCGTACTCTCTTTTGAAAGGATCTGGAGCGCTCCGCAGATCTTTTCTGCCTCGATACCTTTTGCGCGCGCTGCGTCACTGACCGAGATATCTCCACGGCTGCAAAAATCGATATGAAAACTCCGGAAGACGGCCGTTGCCCCTGGAAGGGTCGCCGCAACTTCTCCAACGTTCCGGTGGCCGAAAGGGCAATTCGCAAGCTGTGGCATCATTCCATTCCTCCTGAATTACCGAGAGGCCTGCAGTTGCC
>SBHH01000248.1 GCA_006226265.1 Alphaproteobacteria bacterium
CCCTGATCGGGTTTGCGGGTGCGCCCTGGACTGTCGCCTGTTATATGGTCGAGGGGCGGGGATCGAAGGATTATGCCTATATCAAGAAATGGGCCTATGGCGACCCGGTGGGTTTCGGCAAATTGATGGACATCCTCATTGAGGCGACCATCGACTATCTCACCCGGCAGGTCGAGGCGGGTGCGGAAGTCGTGCAGATTTTCGATACCTGGGCCGGGGTTCTGGCCGACGATCTCTTCGATAAATGGGCCGTGGCCCCCACAAGGCGGATTGTCGAGGGGCTACGGACCCGATATCCCGAATTGCCCGTCATCGGCTTTCCGAAGGGCGTCGGGGCCAACATCACGCGCTTTGTTGAGGAGACGAAAGTGACCGCGGTGAGCCTTGATACGGGAACGCCGCTCGCCTGGGCCCGCGATGTGATCCAGCCGAAAACCATTGTCCAAGGCAATCTCGATCCCATGCTGCTGATCAGCGGCGGCAAGGCGATGGAGGCGCGCATCCGGGAAATTCTCGATATTCTGGGACCGGACCGCTTCATTTTCAATTTGGGTCATGGCATTACCCCGGCAACACCGCCAGAGCATGTGACGAAACTTGCCGAGATCATTCAAAGCGAAGGGAAAGGCTGATCATGACGCGAAAGGCGGTGGTTCTCTTCAATCTCGGTGGTCCTGATGGCCCGGATGCGGTTGAGCCTTTTCTTTTCAACCTTTTTAACGATGCCGCCATCATTCGCCTGCCCGCACCGCTCCGTTTCCTGATCGCGAAGCTAATTTCGAAACGCCGCGCGCCGGTTGCAAAGGAGATTTATGCGGAAATTGGCGGGGCCTCGCCGCTTTTGGCGGAAACGAAAGCGCAGGCCGCGGCGCTGGAAGGCTTGCTCAATGAAAATGCGAGCGAAGAGGATATATACGGTGTTTTCATCGCCATGCGCTACTGGCATCCTTTTGCATATGAGACGGTGACTGAGGTCAAAAGCTTCGGCGCCGATGAAATTTATATGCTGCCGCTCTATCCGCAGTTTTCCTCGACCACCACGGCCTCTTCTTTCGATGATTGGGAAAAGGCCGCGAAAAAGGCGGGATTAACCGCCCCGGTCGCGCGTCTCTGCTGCTATCCGGCCGAGGCCGGGCTGGTTTCTGCCTATGCCGATCTTATCAAGGCACGGATTGTCGAAATGGGGGAGGCGCCGTTCCGGCTTCTTTTCTCCGCCCATGGATTGCCGCAAAAAATCGTCGATGCGGGTGACCCCTATCAATGGCAGGTGGAGCAAACGGCGAAGGCGGTCGCGGGAAAAATTGCAATGGACGGCCTCGACTGGCGGGTTTGCTATCAGAGCCGGGTCGGGCCCATGAAATGGCTGCAACCTTCGACCGATGCGGAGATCGAGGCGGCAGGATCGGAGAATCTCTCCCTTATCGTTGTGCCCATCGCCTTTGTTTCCGAGCATTCGGAGACCCTGGTCGAGCTTGATATCGAATATGGCAAGCTTGCGGTCAAAGCCGGGGTGCCCCGCTATCTCCGGGTTCCGACGGTCTCGGCCGGCAAAGATTTTATCGCCGGTCTTGCAAGGATGGTTGCAAATATGAAGACAGGCGATATAACAGGCGGCACGGGGCAGCGTCTTTGCCCCGCGGGATTTGCCGATTGCCGAACGGCCGCCACCAAATGATGCGTCCCGGATCAATCTGCCGTTTTATGTGATTTTGAGGAAATTCCCTGATGGGCGACATTCTGGCCGAAATTTACCCCTGGGTGAAGGCGCTTCATATCATTTCGGTGATCGCCTGGATGGCGGGAATGCTGTATCTGCCGCGGCTTTATGTCTATCACGCGGATGCGGAAACCGGCTCGGATCAGTCGGAAACCTTTAAAATCATGGAACGGCGCCTGCTTCGCGGCATCATCAATCCGGCTATGATCTCAACCTTGATTTTCGGGGTCCTCTTGCTCGGTACGCCGGGTCTGGTGGATTTTACCGACTTCTGGATATGGATCAAGCTTGCGGCTGTCTTCCTGATGGGGTGGGTTCATGGAAATCTTTCGCGCTGGCGCAAGGATTTCGAGCGTGATGAAAATACCCGACCCGCAAAATTCTATCGCATGGTCAATGAAATTCCCACCGTCCTCATGATCATCATCGTTATCATGGTGGTGGTGAAACCCTTCTGAGCGGCGGAAAATGCCGAATATTTCATTTGACTAACGAACATAAAACTGGCAATAGAGCAGTGCTTCTTTGGACAGACCCTTTTCACGCATTCTTTGCCTCTACAAGTGAAAGAGTAAAATGATATCGGCCCCAGGCCGGACATGCCCTTAAAAGTAACTTCCCCGTTTCCTTAAAATTTTCCCCTATTCAATCGCAGAAATACAAATGAATCTTCAAGAGCTTAAGAAAAAATCCCCGGCGGAAATCCTCGACCTTGCCGAAGATCGGGAAATCGAGAACGCCTCCACTATGCGCAAGCAGGAGCAGCTTTTCGCCATTCTCAAACATGAAGCCGAGAATGGCGCGGAAATCACCGGCGGCGGGGTTCTGGAGATATTGCAGGACGGATTCGGCTTTCTGCGCTCCCCCGATGCGAACTATCTCGCCGGGCCGGACGATATCTATATCAGCCCGAGCCAGATCCGGCGCTTCTCGCTCCGCACGGGCGATACGGTGGAAGGGCAGATCAGAAGCCCGAAGGACGGGGAGCGGTATTTTGCCCTTCTGAAAGTCCAGAAAATCAATTTTGAAGATCCGGAAAAGGCACGTCACAAGATCAATTTCGACAATCTGACACCGCTTTACCCGGATGAGCGGATCAAGCTGGAAACCCCCGACCCGACTAATCCCAACATCAATTCCGCTCGCGTGATCGACCTCGTCTCGCCGCAGGGCAAGGGCCAGCGGGCACTCATTGTCGCCCCGCCCCGGACCGGTAAAACCGTCCTTCTTCAAAATATCGCCAATTCCATCACCACCAACAATCCGGAAGTCTATCTGATCGTCCTGCTGATCGACGAGCGGCCCGAGGAAGTGACCGATATGAAGCGCTCGGTCAAGGGCGAAGTGGTGAGTTCCACCTTCGATGAGCCGGCCGCGCGCCACGTCCAGGTTGCCGAAATGGTGATTGAGAAGGCGAAGCGCCTCGTCGAACATAAGCGCGACGTGGTCATCCTGCTCGACAGTATCACCCGTCTCGCCCGCGCCTATAACACGGTTGTCCCGTCAAGTGGCAAGGTGTTGACCGGTGGTGTCGACGCCAATGCGCTGCAGCGCCCGAAACGCTTTTTCGGTGCTGCCCGCAATATCGAGGAGGGGGGCTCCCTCACCATCGTCGCGACGGCCCTGATCGAGACGGGTTCACGCATGGACGAAGTGATCTTTGAAGAGTTCAAGGGCACGGGCAACTCGGAAATCATCCTCGACCGGAAGCTCTCCGACAAACGCGTCTTCCCGGCTATCGACATCACCAAGTCCGGCACGCGAAAGGAAGAACTGCTGGTCGACAAGGCGACCTTGCAGAAAATGTGGGTGCTTCGCCGTATCCTCAATCCCATGGGCACCACTGACGCCATGGAATTCCTGATCGACAAGCTGAAACAGAGCAAAACCAACGACGATTTCTTCGATTCCATGAATACGTAAGAAAATCGGTTCTTTCATTAAAAAAGGCGCCCCGGTTGAGGCGCCTTTTTTATGTGTCGATGGCGATGGAATTCTCTCGACAATAGGAGACAAGCTCGCTTTCTCTCATCGTGCCTTCCGCAACTTTCAACGTCATATCAATCGCCAGTTCATTACTGATATCGAGGGACCAGCCGTTTCTTCGGAGAGTCAGGAGGAGCATGGCAAGCCCGACCCGCTTGTTGCCATCGGCAAAAGGATGCCGGTTTTTCGTGATGCTGTACATCAGCGCCGCGGCGACATGGAAGATATCGATGTCTTCCTCTTCGCTCCCATAGGCAATCAATTGATGCGGGCGGGCGAGGGCGGCATCAATTCCACCTTCGTCGCGAATTCCGGGCGCGCCACCAAACCGGGCGAGCTGCCGTTTATGAACTTCCAGCATCACCGCCCGGGGCGGCAGATGAAGCGCCATTATTCCGCAAGTTTCCGGAAGGCAGGCGCAAAGCGATCCTCGATCACGTCGTAATGCGTCATATTCGTCTCAAACTCAGGATCGGATTTGACGATCTTCACGCCGTTTTCCTCAATGCTGACAGTGACCTGATCGCCTTCCTGCATATTCAGATCGCGCAGAAACTCCGCGGGGATTGTCGCCCCCACGGCACTTCCTGTTTTACGAAGCCTGGTATTGAACCCGGCAGTTTTCATGTCATCCTTGCTCAGCATGGCCGCTTTCCGATTGAATTTCCTGTCTCTAATGTAATTACAT
>SBHH01000274.1 GCA_006226265.1 Alphaproteobacteria bacterium
CAAGCCTCTTTATAGCGAAAGCCCGGATAATATTGGAGCATTCATCTGAGCTTATTCTGTAAATCGAAAATACAAAAGAATAATTTATAGCCTAGAGTATCGGGGATTTTGCGTAATTTCCGGGAAGAATGTCAGCCTTAAGAGGATCGTGATGTTGACAGGGTTCATTTTGCGGCCTAAGTTGTAAAAACGTTTGTGCAAATTTGAAAGAATTCAATAAAAATCATATGCGCCAATCCAACCGGAATGGCGAAGGCACAATCGGCCTTATCGGCACCCAATGCGATGATGGCAAGGTGGGAAGGATAAAAAGCATGTCGACGGGCAGGATCGTCAGGATGGCTGGTAATGCGGCGTCCTGATCTCAACATCCTGATCATTCTGGACGCGGTCTATCGGGAGACCAGCGTGACCAAGGCGGCGGAGCGTCTTAATCTGACGCAATCGGCGATCAGTCATGCGCTTGGCCGGTTGCGGCTCCTGTTCGATGATCCCCTCTTTATCCGGAAGGGCAACCGCCTGGTGCCGACCCCGCTTGCGCGCACCCTCGCGGAAGAGGCGGCGGAAGGCCTCCGAAATCTGGAAGCTTTGTTCGATCGGGGTGGGACATTCGATCCAGCCGAAAATGCGCGCACTTTTACCATCGGGGTTCGGGACGTTCTCGAAGTTTCGGTCCTTCCGCCGCTTGTGGAATCCCTGGAGGTCTCCGCGCCGCAAGTCTCCCTGAAATCCGTCTTTGTGCGGCGGTCGGAATTCGTGACCCGCCTTGCTTCCGGTTCTGTCGATGCGGTTCTCGATGTCTATCTCGACCGGCCCGCCGAGATTTTAAGCGAGCGTGTCTCGGATGAGGAATTCTGTGTGCTCGCCCGGAAGGGCCATCCGCTTGTAAAGGAAGTCCTCGATCTCGATGGGTATCTTTCCTGCGGTCATGTCCAGATCAGTGCGCGGCAGGAAGGCGATGTTTTTGAAGATTGCCGATTACATCGCCTCGGCTGCCGGCGTAAAATCAGGCTGAGATGCCAGCATTATTTGAGTGGGTATCGGGCCGTTAAAGGCTCGAACCTCATTGCGACCATGCCCCGGCGGCTCGCCGAAATGTTCTGCGATGCGACGGAGGTACAGCTTCTGCCGGTCCCGTTCGAAATCGGCCGGATGGATTTTTATCTCTACTGGCATGCTTCGATGACCGATGATCCGGCGAACAACTGGTTCCGGCGAAAACTGAAAAACGCCCTCCGCTGGCGCGGAGAGGCCGAAGAATACGAAACACTCTTGATAGCAGAGGGAGGCTAGGTTGGACGGACTTTTAAAAGACCGCGTTGCGGTGATCACCGGCGCGGCGCGGGAACAGGGTATCGGCCTTGCCACGGCAAAAATCTTCATCGAGCACGGGGCGAAAGTTGCGCTATTCGATTTGCCTGCCGAAAATCCGGCCGGGGCCGCGAAGGTGCTTGGTGAAAATGCCGTCGGTATCGAATGCAATGTGATGTCGAAGGAAAGCTGCATCGCCGGTGCCGCAAAAGTCGCGGAAAAATGGGGCCGGATCGATGTGCTGGTCAATAACGCCGGGATCACGCAGCGCCGGAAAGTCGCCGATATCACGGAAGAGGATTTCGATCTTGTGAACGGTGTGGTTTTCAAGGGTACGCTTCTGATGGTGCAGGCGGTGCTTCCTCATATGCCGCGGAATGAAAACGCCGCCATTGTCAATATCTCCTCCCTTTCCGCCTTGCAGGGCGGGGGCATTTTCGGTGGGCCGCATTACTGCGGGGCGAAGGCGGGGGTTCTTGGCCTTTCTCGCGCCATGGCGAAGGAGTTTGGCCCCGAAGGCATTCGCGTCAATGCGGTTGCGCCGGGCCTTATCATGACGGATTTCTCCCGCCGGGGACCGAGCGCCGATGCGGGCAAGATCGAAGCGGGCAAAGCCTTTCCGCTGGGCCGGGTCGGCCGTCCGTCGGATATCGGCAATGTCGCCCTGTTCCTCGCGTCCGATTTGTCCGGTTTCATGACGGGGACGACGTTGAATGTAAATGGTGGCGACTTTATCGCCTGATCCTGTTTCCTCCCAGGAAATGCCGGGGCCTCTTCAAAAAGGCTCCGGCTTTTTTTTATGTCAGATCAGGACAAGCGCGATGTCGTTGAAGGCGATCAGCAGGCCGATGATGAAAAGCTCCATCAGCACGAAGGGGAGCGCCCCCCGGAACGCTTGCAGCACATTGATCTCCGGCACTGTGTTCTTGACGACGAAGATATTGAGCCCGACCGGTGGGGTGATCGCGCCGATCTCCGCGCATTTGGTCACCAGAATGCCGAACAGGATGGGGCTGATGCCCGCATCGGTGACGACCGGGAAGATGATCGGCATGGTGAGCAAAATCATGGTGATCCCGTCGACGAACAGCCCGAGGAAGAGATAGGGCAGCAGCAGAAGAATGGTGAGCTGCCATTTCGGGAGGTCGAACTGCGTGAGCCAGAGGGTGAGCTGCTGCGGCACCTGCGTCGTGGTGAGCGCAAGGCCAAAGAGCCCGGCGCCGATGATCAGCAGGAAGACGCTGGAAGTGGTGACGCCAGTCTCTACGAGGCCGCGCCAGATGATCCGCCATCTGTCTCGCCCCCGGAAGAGAACGATGATAAGGGCGCCCGCCGCGCCGAAGGCCGCCGCCTCCGTCGCCGTGCCGATACCGAGATAGATCGTTCCCATGACAATGAGGAAAAGGAGGATGATTTCCCAGCTTTGCAGAAGCGCCTCAGCCTTTTCTTTGAAGGTCGAGCGGGTTGCAGGAATTTCCGGCCCCGCGCCCGGCACGAACTTGACCCAGGCGAAGATCATGATGGCGTAGAGAATTGCGGTCAGGACGCCCGGAACGATGCCGGCGAGGAAAAGATCGGGCACCGAGGTTTCGGTCGCGATGGCATAAACGATCAGCAGGCCGCTTGGCGGGATCAGCACGCCCAAGGTTCCCGCCGCCGCGACACATCCGGCGGCCACCGAATGGCTGTAGCCTTCCTTCAGCATGCGGGGGACGGCGACTTGCGCGACCGTTGCGGATGTCGCGAGACTGGAGCCGGAGACGGCGGCAAAACCCGCACAGGCAAAGACGGTCGCGATGGCGAGACCGCCCGGCAGATTGCCGACCCAGACGCGCGCGCTGTCGAACGCGCGATGGGCAATCCCTGCGGAGAAACTCATATGTCCCATGAAGAGGAACAAGGGCAGCACCACATAGGCAAGGTTCGCCGAGGCGCTATAGGAAAAAGTGGCGATCAGGAATTTTGCGGCGATCCAGGGCTGGGTTAGCAGCAGACCGGCAAGACCCGCCGTCAGCAAGGCATAGGCAATGGGAATTCCGGCGGCGAGAAGGGCGACCATCCCGGCCAGCAGTGCAAATCCCAGTGCCAGATTGACTGTATCCATTTGATGTCCTCTCGGCTTATAGAGAGCCGCTGTGATCGGGCAGGTTGGATTTCACCTTGTCGCTGCCATGCAGGATCGTGGCGAAAAGATCGGATAGGATCTGGACGATGAGAAGGGCAAGGCCGGCGGCAAGAATGATCCGCTCCGGCCAGACGGGCCAGAGATAGACGCCGAAAGAAACCTCGCCCCGCTCGGTCGAGGTGATGGCATAAGTGATCGACAGCCAGGCAATGATGCCCATCCCGATGAGCGAAATGAAAAGCGAGAAAATCCGCTGGATACGGCGCCAGCGGCTGTTCAGGAGGTCGACGGCGATGGTGACCTGAAAATTTGAATCGGTGGCCTGCGCCCCCGCCATGCCGAGGAAAATCTTGACGATCAGCAGCATGATACTGATCTCGGTCGCGAGGGGAAGCGGTGCGGCGAAAAAAGCGCGGCCGATCACATCAATGAGAATGACGACCATCATCACGCCGGTCGCAAGGCCGCTTAACGATCCGACTGCGATGCTGAAACGCGAAATGGCAGTGAAGAATTTAAGGCTCATGTGAACGGACCCCGGAAGCAGGAGGGAAGGGAGGTCCGCAAGCGTGGCTACGGCGCCTGCGGACCCTTGTCGTTACTGACTGTCCCGCAGTTTCACATAAGTGGCAAGCGCCGGGGTATATTTGGAATCCTTTTCGTGCTTATGGACAAGCTCAACGAACTGATCATAGATCTCGCCGCCGTTTTTGGTCACGCCGGATACGGATTCGATATATTTCTTGCGCATCAGCGGGCCCATCATGGCCTTCCATTTTGCGGCTTCCTCGTCAGTCGAGAGAATAACCTCAATATCGCCCTTTTCTTTCAGGAACTTTTCAGCCGCCTTCTTCATCGCGCCACTGATCAGCTGGACATACTGGCCCGGAACTTCCGCAGCGACATCGAGGATGAGTTTCTGCTGGTCCTTCGAGAGCC
>SBHH01000301.1 GCA_006226265.1 Alphaproteobacteria bacterium
CGCTCCCTGGACAACTAGAATCTGATCCGTGAAATAATCCACTTCCGGGAAATGAGTGCTGACAACCGGTCGACCAACGGCAAGATATTCCTTCATCTTGACCGGATTGCAGGCTTTGATCCATTCGCTCTGGTTCCAGGGCATCATCAAAACATCGCAAGCCGCCATATAACTTGCCACCTGCTCGTACGGTCGTTGCCCCATAAAATGAACATTGGCATGCGGGCACCATCCCTCCTCAAGGGAACAGGCGCCCACCATGATGAATTGCACCTCGGGCAGCATCCCGGCAACACGTGTAAATAACGGCGGATCAAAGGTATGGGCATCTATCCCGCCGATAAAGCCGGCCCGCGGACGATCGATCACCCGAACATCCTCCGGTTCGTTTCCGCGGCTATCGGCCGCGATGCCCGCCTTTTCAAACAGATCATAATCGACCCCGTGGTCGACAAACAGAGAACCCTTGTTCTGGTCTTTCTCCGCCTCGTACAATTCGCGCGAACAAAACAGAACGATGTCGGCCCTTGCCTTCAAAACCCGATCAAACCCTTTGATTTTGGCAACATCAACATCCTTGAAATCCTCGAACCGGTCCGTACGCTGATAGATGACCCGCACAGGTTTCAATTTGTCGAGCACCATCGCCCCAGGCGGGCACGCGATCCAGACAAGCGGCCGTTTGATACCACAGCGCCAGGCAGCAATCCGAACCTGCAGCGACAGGGCCTTTTGCGCAATCCAGCTACCAAGTTTGCCGCCTCCGCCGCCCGGCAGGGTCGCCGGACTATAGACTGTGAAATTAGGCCGTACCCTGACCAGGCCCTGTTTCAGGCTTTTCAGTTTGCGGATCACGCGACGGAAGAACATCGCACCTTCCCCCACCCGAGGCGGACGCATACCGATGGAGTTTACGTAGAGTACCGGCACCCGCGCACTAAACTCCCGCATCATCTGCAAATCATAATGACCGCGATTGTGATACCACCAGTCCACTCCGCCAAAGCAAATCACGCCGTCAAATGGAGCCGCTGCACCTTTGACATCTTCCATGCGCTGTTCGTCATTCCGCACAGCCATCATCCCGCTTTTCGGTCTGAGAAAATGAAATCGCGGACCGTTCCGATAAGCTGCGGGTCGGCAAACGCACTGGCCGCCTCACCGTTCGCAGACGGCGGATTCTCAATCAACCTGTCGAGCAATCCGGGCAGCTCTGTTTCGTTCCAGGCAACATAAACACCGCTCCGGTCGGCAAATTTTTCCGCCGTGGCAAGCTGGTGATCATTCCGGTGCTCTCCCAGCACCGCCTTGCGCGGCATGATCACGATCGGCTTAGCCATTGTCAGGGCGGAAATAATCGATCCCATTCCTGCATGGGCGATGATCAGGTCGGCCTCCTCATAGCGGCGGTTAAATTCATCCGGCGCAATAAAATCACGCCATTCGAAATAAGCCGGACGATAACCTTTGGGGCCCGGATCAGAAATCTGTCCGAAAACCGCATTTGTTTTCCGGCTTTCGCACCAGCCGTCAACGGTCTGAACCATCCGGTCAAAAGTAAGTTGTGTTCCCACTGTCATGAAAATCATATGACCGACCCTCTATATTCCGGATGACGGTCTCCTGAACCAGATTCCGCCAGATGTGGCCACTGCGTCAGCCAGAGATCGGCGCTGGAACCCGCCTTCCTGCCAGAGAGGGAAAGCTCCTCTGCATTGGCAATACTGTCCACCCATATCGTCCGAGCCCCTAGAAATCTGCCGAACTTTAGCGCGAAGAAGCCTGCCGCCGCGCCGGTTGAAATGATCACATCAGGACGTTCTTTTAACAGAATACGCAAAATACCCAGCAGTTGCCGCACGAGGCGTGCTTTTTCCCAGCGGTTTGCATCAACGATATGATAGAAGCGGGGGGTCGGCTGATCCCGTTCCGCCGCATCCTGCATCACATCAACGCGATATCCGTCCTTGGTGGTGACATAAGCAACATCGCACCCATCCCAGGCCGGGCGCATCCGCCGCAATTGCACCCAGTGTCCTCCGGCAGATGAAATTGCAAGAATACGAGGCCGTTTTTTCATTGCCGCTCCAATACTCCAATAGCACTATATTTTCGCGAAAACAGGATGGCAACAACATGTCGTTGCGTATATTTTCGGTCCGCTCTCTGCACAAGCAAAACAAATTTGAGAGAGAAATATCAAAGTTTAGTTAATTTTGGCAGCTGCCATAAAAATACCTCAACCTTTATTTAACAAAATACATTGAAAGTTGAACTGCACTTGCATGTTCCCTTCGGGTATGTGTTATCTTTTTTCGATGTTTAAAGCGGGGGCAGTATGCTTGCCGAAAAGCTTGATACGGACATGACTCCGAAAGTTTCGATTATCGTAGTAAGTTACAATACGCGTGAGATGACCCTTAAGTGTCTCGAAACGGTTTTTGCTGAAACGCGTCATACCCCCTTCGAATTGATCGTATTGGACAATGCCTCAACTGACGGTTCCGCAAAGGCGCTTTGCGATTCATACGCTAACAGAGCACGGATAATCTGTTCCGAAGAGAATGTCGGCTTTGCCGCCGCCAACAATATCGCTGCCCGCGAGGCGACTGGTGAGTATCTGTTGCTGCTCAACCCTGATACGGAAGTTCTGGACGGCGCAATCGATAACCTCCTCAGCTTTTGCGGTGAAAATCCGAATGCACGTATTTGGGGTGGGCGGACCCTGTTTGCAGACAGATCCCTCAACCCGACCTCCTGCTGGTCGAAAATGACCTGCTGGAGTCTTGCAAGTCAGGCATTCGGCCTGTCTTCGATCTTTCGGAATTCCTCTCTTTTCAATCCGGAAGGCATGGGAAGCTGGGACAGGCAGGGAATCCGCAAAGTCGATATCGTTACCGGATGCTTCTTCCTGATTTCCCGGGATTTCTGGAATGAGCTTGGCGGTTTCGACAAGGAATTCTTCATGTATGCGGAAGAGGCGGATCTCTGCCTCCGGGCGGCAAAGCAAGGCGCGGTGCCGATGGTAAGCTCGAACGCGACGATTATCCATCATGGAGGCGCATCAGAGACAATCCGGTCAGACAAGCTGGTCCGTCTGTTAAAGGCCAAGATGACCCTGATCCGCAAACACTTCCCTTCTTATGCCCGCGGCTTTGCCGAAGCCCTTCTTATCCTATGGCCTTTTTCAAGATATATGGCGCACGGCCTGCTGTCCTCGCTCGGGCGGAAGAAATCCTGTGTTCAGGTAGATGTCTGGCGGGATGTCTGGCAGCGGCGGAAAACCTGGACCGCTTGATAATATGCAAAGCCTGCAAAGAGGCCTGAAAAATTTTGCCGCATCTCTGGGCGAGGCGAATCCCTAGATTATATTAGAGGAAAATCAGCCTGTTGAAAGCGATTCTGTGAAAAGCAAAATTCTTAAATTTCTTGTCCCTCCTTTACTTATTCTGTCATCTGCCGCCCAGGGACAGGATCTATATATCGACTTCGCAACCGGGCGAGATACCAATTCTGGAATATCGAAAGAGGCCGCCTGGAAGCACGCTCCGGGCGATCCCTCAGCTCAGGATAAAGCGCGCGGATATTCCCTGGCACCGGGCGATGTCGTTCATTTCAAAGGAGGTATAGACTATCGCGGCAGCATCACCGTAACCGGCAGCGGCAGTAGGGACAAGCCCATTACTTTCCGGGGGAACGATTGGGGGGATACTCCCGCCATGATTGACGGAACCAAGGCCCTCGAACTGAAGTTCTCGGCCTGCCCGTCCCGGCCAGCCTGTTATGGAAATCCGAACTGGCAGAAGCTCTACATTGCCAAGATAAAAGGCGAACTTGATCCTTTATCGCTTTATTTTCTTGGCAAGAACCGACTCTGGCTTGCGCGTAGCCCGAACCAGCCGGATCCTTTCTGGTTCGACGATATCCGGTATTATTCAGAACTGGACCGTTACGATTCCGGCCAGGAACTAACCTCTTCCTATCTCAAAGCCGGCAGCAAGCTGGCAGACCTTCAGGCGGCCGACTGGGACAATGCGCTGGTCGCGGTCTGGATGCGGCCCAATGTTGTTCTGATGCGGAATGTCCAGAAAATTGATCCGGAAAACGGGACCGTGTTTTTCGATCCCGTGCGCAACAAACCCTATACGGACCGGAATTCCTACTACGCCTTTTTCAACCGGCCATCGGATGTCGACCAGGCGGGAGAATATGCCATCGACAATATCCGCAAAACGCTTCTACTCTGGCCACAGGAGGCTCTGCATCTTGAACAAAGCGCACTCCGCACAAGTGATCTTCCCGTGGCATTCGATATCAACGGCAACGGCAACATCACGATCGAGGGGTTCACGATTACCG
>SBHH01000163.1 GCA_006226265.1 Alphaproteobacteria bacterium
TCGATTACAAGGACAAGCCGGATGCGGCGGCCGAATGGCTTCGGACCCGCGGCAATCCCTACAAGCGGACGGGCATGGACTTGAAGGGCCGGGTCGGTATCGATTTCGGCGTCTATGGCGTGCCGGAAACCTTCATCATCGACGGCAACGGCATGGTGGTCGACAAGATCATCGGCCCGGTCAACGAGGATATTATCGAAAACCGCCTGAAACCCCTCCTGAAGAAGCTGGGATCGTAAGCTGATGCAGCGGGGCTTTCGGATTGTCGGCACTCTCCTGCTTGCACTTGTGTTGGCGGCAACGCTTGCCCGCGCATTCGAGGTAGACGCGCCGCTCAAGGACCCGAAGCTCGAAGCCCGCGCCGAAAAAATCGCGAAAGGCATCCGCTGCCTCGTCTGCCAGAACGAATCGATTCTCGACAGCAACGCGGATCTTGCAAAGGACCTCCGTCAGATCGTCCGCGAACATGTTGCGGCGGGGGAGAGCGATGATGAGGTGCGCGCCTTTCTCGTCGCCCGCTATGGCGACTGGGTCCTGCTCGATCCGCCGTTCAAGCTGAAAACCCTGCTGCTCTGGCTCGGCCCTCTGCTTATTTTTATTCTGGGCCTCATCGCCATGATCCTCTTCCTTCGCCGCCGCGCGAAAGGCGTTGTGGCGGGGGAGGCCAATGCCGCCGCTCTCTCGACCGAGGAAGAAGCGGAGCTTGCAAGGCTGCTTCATTCTCCGGATGAGGAGGATCGCGCGTGATCTGGGGGATATTTGCCGTCATATTGCTGATCGCGCTTTTCCTGCTCGGCTGGCCCTTGTTCAAGTCAGGCGGGCCCGCCCTTTCACGGACCGAGCGCGGCCTCGATGTCTACCGGCGGCAACTTACCGAGATTGACGCGGAGATCGAACGGGGCGCACTGGCCCCCGCCGAAGCCGAACCCATGCAGCTTGAAATCAAGCGGCGGATGCTCCGTCTCGGACGGGAAGAGGGGCCTGCAAAACCTTTGGGTGGTAATGGCAGGCTGGCGCTCATCGCGCTTCTTGTGATCGTGCCCGTTGTGAGCCTTGCGCTTTATGCGGATCTCGGCTCCCCCAATGAACCCGCCCGTCCGCTGGCCGCGCGCGACATCCCGGCGGAGCGGGCGATGCTCGCGCAGAACAACGCCGCGACCCTCATCAAGCGGCTGATTGCCCAGCTTCGTGAACATCCGGACAATATCGAAGGCTGGGTCCTGCTGGCCCAGACGCTCACAAAAATGGACCGGTTCGAGCAGGCTGCGCAAACCTACGAAAAGGCGACCCTGATCGCGCCGAAATCCGCCGCTCTTTATGTTGGCGCGGGGGAGAATTACTATTTTGCGGCGAAGGGCAAGGTGGATGGTAAATCCGCCGCGGCCTTTGAAAAGGCCCTCGCGCTGGAGCCTGAAAACCCCGGCGCGCGCTATTACCTCGCCCTCAGGGATTTCGAGGCGGGGAAAGCTGAACAGGCGCTTCAAAGCTGGCAAAAGCTCTATGAGGACAGCCCGGCGGAGGCACCCTACCTCGCGGTTCTTTCCCAGCGGATCGAGGAAGCGGCGAAGAAGACCGGCACGGAGCTTGGCGATTTCCTCACCCGAAAGAAGCTTCCGGGCCCGAGCGAAGAAGACGTTGCCGCCGCCTCCAAGCTTTCCGGGGGTGACCGGCAGGCGATGATCAAATCGATGGTCGAAGGGCTTGCCGCGCGTATGGGGGAAACGCCCGACTATGACGGGCTGATGCGGCTTGGCCAATCCTATGGCGTGCTGAAAGAGTTTGATAAATCCGCCGATGCCTACTCCCGCGCACTTGATCAGAAGCCAGGGGACAAGGCGGCGATGGCGGGGGCGGCGGGTGCTTATATCCAGGCCTCCGACATCAATGCCGATCCGCCCGAAAAAGCCATCGCGCTTTACCGGGAGATACTGAAAAAAGATCCCGATTATGCGGAAGCCCTCTGGTATGTGGGCCTGAAAGAAGCGGCGGCGGGGAATAGGGACGCGGCGCTTCAATACTGGCGAAAACTGCAGGCGAAAGCGCCGGAGGGAAGCACCCTGAAACGCGCCGTCGATGCCGCGATAAAGGAGCTTTCCGCGCCCTCGAAAAATTGATAGGCTCACGGAAAAGAGAATGAACGCCCGCGCGAGGGACAAGCCATTGCGGTGCCGGATTGCCGGGCGAGAGAGCCATCAAAGTGACATCGACCGACCCCAAAGATTACGGATTTGAGCGCAAAATCCCCGAAGGCGACAATGTCGAGCGGCATGTCTGCGCCGATTGCGGCTGGGTGCATTATGAAAATCCGAAAATCGTCGTCGGTTCCGTCGTGACGTATGAGGGGCAGTTCCTGCTTTGCCGCCGGGCGATCCATCCGAGAAAAGGCTACTGGACCCTGCCGGCGGGCTATCTTGAACAGAACGAAAGCACGGCGGACGGCGCAATGCGCGAAGCGTTCGAGGAGGCAACGGCCCGCATCCGCATCCGCGATTTGCTGGCGCTCTATAGTGTTACCCATATCAGCCAGGTGCAGATCATGTACCGGGCGGTGCTCGACAGTCCCGACTTTGCGGCGGGGCCTGAATCGCTGGAGGTTGAGCTGTTCGACTGGGAGGATATTCCCTGGGACGATCTCGCCTTCCCGACCGTCTATTGGGCGCTCCATCAGTATCGCGAGATTGCTGATAAAGAAAGCTTCACGCCTTTCGCCAACGCGACGGGCGATTTATTGAAAAAGTCATTTGAAATCATCCGGCGCTGAGTGCGCCTTCATTGAGGTTAGTCATGCGGAAAATCATTCTCGGGGCAGGGATCATCGGGCTTCTGGTGCTGGGCGGTACGCTGCCCGCGACGGCAGGGTTGTTCGATCAGGTTCAGAAAACGATCAAGGAAACGACGGATTCGATGACGGGGGGATCCAGTGGTTCAACCGGGAGTGCGGGCAGCAGCCTTTCCGTCGATCAGATCACGGCGGGCCTGAAAGAGGCATTGCGTGTCGGCACCGATACGGTGGTCTCGCAAATCGGCGCGGTCAACGGCTATAACGGCGATCCCGCCATCCATATCCCGCTTCCTGAAAAGATGCAGCAGGCGCAGGCGCTTCTTAAGAAATTCGGCCTGTCCTCCATGGCCGACGAGATTGAGGAGCGGCTCAACCGGGGAGCGGAGGCCGCCGCGCCGAAGGCCCGGGAGATTGTCCAGAAGGCCATCACCAACATGACGCTCGATGATGCGCGCGCCATTTATAACGGGCCGTCCGATGCGGCCACGCAATATTTCAAGAAAGTCTCGACCACCGATCTGGAGGCTGCCGTCCGTCCGGTGATGGAGCAATCCTTGCAGGAGGTTGGGGCGATCCAGCTTTATGACAGCCTGGTCGAGAAATATGCGAACTATCCGCTGGTGCCGGATATCAAGACCAACCTCACCAGCTACGCGACGGATGAGGCGCTCGACGGCCTCTTCCATTATCTCGCGATCGAGGAAGCGGCGATCCGGAAAGACCCGGTCAAGCAGACCACCAAAATCCTCTCGACCGTGTTCGGGAACTAGGCCGCCGCTGCGCCGACATAATCCTCGATCAGGGTGAGATAACGGGGGAGGGATTTATAATCCTTCATCGCCTCCGGCATTGTGTGAATGGCATGGGCAAGACGCTGGGCCCGCGCCTTCTCCGCGCAAACCTCGTGAAGTTTCGTGTTGAAAATGCGGATGGTGAACAGGATATCGCTGCTATCCGGCAGCCGCTGCAGGGTCTGCCGCTCCACCCGGAAGATGATTTTCTCGCCAACCGTACCGGCGCTGATGGAGTCGTCCAGCGGGCGGCTGTCGCGCCACCATCCAGGTTGGAACAGCTGTGCGCTGTCATAAAGGCCCCAATTGAACCGTTCTACCTTTTTACCGGGTTTGAGATTGCGGAAAAACCTGTCGATGGGATTGCCGATGGCCGCGTTAAGGTCCGGCACCGGATGATGGATGGCGCGCATGACCTTGCCGACTTTCTCCGTCAAGTTCCAGCCGGTCGGAAAGCAGACAGCGGCGGCGGCCAGATAATATTCCCCGGGATGCGTCTCGCTTTTGCGCATCAGGACCAGATCCTCCTGCACCAATTCCGCGGCGGCAAGAAGCGGCGCATCGTCCTTAAAGGCGGGGGCTGGCGCCATGACGCCCGGATGCGCTTCTGCAAGCTCAGTCGTTATGAGCTTCAGGATATCCCGTTGCGCCGCGCGGCTTTCCGGCATTTCCGCAAAGACCTTGCCGCGATGCTCGGTGATGAGGCGGCGCTTTTCGGCTAAATCGGCGAGATAGTTTTCATCTTCATCGAGCCAGGAAC
>SBHH01000061.1 GCA_006226265.1 Alphaproteobacteria bacterium
TGACATCAAGCGCACGGACGGAACCGTCCTCGCCGATTGCGCCGTTTCCAACGGCAACGACTTCACCCTGAGAAGGCTTTTCCTGGGCACTATCTACGAGGATAATACCGCCGGCCGTTTTCTCTTCTGCCTCAATGCGCTTGACCACAACCCGATCGTGCAATGGACGAAATTTCATTAAATCTCTCCCTAACCATGGAATTAAACGGTTTTCGATTGTTAGCACTCTACCTCATAGAGTGCCAGAACTTGTGCTAGGGATTTAAGCAAAGGTGAAATGAGAGTCAATAGTTGTGAAAAAAAATCACAGGTTTCAGCATGACCGGGCCAATTTCGGGAAAGATTTAGCCCCTTTCCTCCAAATATCTTGGCCCCGCCGGTTTTTTCCAGTAGATAAAGCCCGCGTGCGGCGATGGCCTGTAGTTATGACCTTCCCCCGCCACATGCAAGGATAAACTGGAAAAAGGCTCATTGATCCTGTGACCACATCTCTTCTGGAACAACTCGGCGCCCTTGCGGGCCAGGCCTTCGGCGCCATCGGCCTCGATCCCTCCTTCGGCAGGATTGTCCCGTCGCAGCGGCGTGAGCTTGGCCAGTTCCAGTGCAATGGCGCGCTTGCCGCCGCCAAGCAGGCGAAGCGGAACCCCCGCGAAATTGCCGAGGCTGTCGTCGCGGAGCTTGAAAAAACCGGCCTGTTCCGGGAATTGAGCCTCGCCGGACCCGGCTTTATTAACCTGAGCCTTGCCGATGACTTCCTTGTGGGTCACTTCAATGACCTCGCGGATGATCCGGCTTTCGGTTGCCGCGCCGCGCATCATCCCCAAAAAGTCATTCTGGATTACGGCGGGCCGAATGTCGCAAAGGCGATGCATGTCGGCCATTTGCGCGCAACCATCATCGGTGAGAGCCTCCGCCGCCTGCATGTTTTTCTGGGCGATACCACGATCAGCGACGTTCATTTCGGCGACTGGGGCCTGCCCATGGGCCTCCTGATTAAGGAGATCGAACGGGAGAAGCCGGAACTTCCCTATTTCGATGTGGATTTCACCGGCCCCTATCCTGAAACCTCCCCTGTAACGGTCGAGGAACTACAGGTTCTTTATCCCGCCGCTTCCGCCCGCAGCAAGGAAGATCCGGCCTTTCTGGAAGCCGCCCGTCAGGCAACCTTTGAGCTGCAGAAGGGCCGACCAGGCTATCTCACCCTCTGGCAGCATATGCGCGATATCTCGATTGCCGAGACAAAGGTCGACTTCAATGCCCTTGGCGCGCATTTCACCGACTGGAAGGGAGAGGCCGATACCAACGACCATATCCCTGCCATGCTCGCGCGTCTTGAAAAGGACGGCCTGTCCGAAGAATCGGATGGCGCCGTTGTCGTGCAGGTCGCCGAGGAAAGCGACAAGAAAGAGATGCCGCCCCTCATCCTGCAGAAATCGGATGGCGCGGTTATGTATGGCACGACCGACCTTGCCACCATCGAGCTTCGCGCGGCAGAAAAGCCGGACAGCATCCTTTATGTGGTCGATGCGCGCCAGAGTCTGCATTTCGAACAGGTCTTCCGCGCCGCCCGGAAATGCCATAGCGTTGATCCCGCCTGCCATCTGGAGCATATCGGCTTCGGTACCGTGAACGGTGCCGACGGGAAGCCGCTCAAGACCCGCGATGGCGGTGTCGTCCGGCTTCGAAGCCTGATTGACGATGCGATTGCGGAAGCCCGTAAAGTGGTGGCGGAAGCCGGAATGGCTGACCGGCTGGAGGCAGGCGAGCTAAACGATATCGCGACCAAGGTCGGCGTTGCCGCGATCAAGTTCGCGGATCTTTCGAACCAGCGGATGTCGAACTATATTTTCGATCTGGAACGCTTCACGAAGTTTGAGGGCCGCACCGGCCCCTATCAGATGTATGCCGCCGTCCGCATCAAATCCATGTTGCGAAAGGCTGCGGATCAGGGGATCAGCGAGGGGCCGCTTCATCTCAATGCAGAGGCCGAGCGGAACCTGATCCTCGCGCTCGCCGCGCTGTCCGAGGCCGTCGCGGCCGCGAACGCCAAACATGCGCCCAATATTCTCTGCGATCATGTCTACAGCCTGACGCAGGAGTTCAACGCCTTTTATCATGATTGCCAGGTTTTGGGGGAGGCGGATGAAGTCATCCGCGCCTCCCGCCTCCGGCTTTGCCGGATCACGCTCTGCCAGATAGAATTGCTGCTGAATATTCTGGGTATTGATGTACCGGAAAGAATGTAAAGATTATTTAAGTCTTTATCATACATCTTCTTTCAAAGTAAAAGACGCCAACAGAAGACATAGGGGAAATAAACGTGCAGGACGAAGTGACAAAACTGAAGCCGGGGGTCGTGACTGGTAAAGAGTATCTTGCCCTCGTACGCCACTGCAAGAAGGAAGGCTATGCCCTTCCCGCCATCAATGTGACCGGCACCAATACGGTCAATGCCGCCCTGGAAGGGGCCGCGAAAAGCAAGTCCGATATCATCATCCAACTGTCGAACGGCGGCGCGCAGTTCTTCGCCGGCAAAGGCATCAAGGATGTCAATCTCGCCCGCGTCATCGGCGCCGTTTCCGCCGCGCGCCATGTCCATACGGTCGCGAAGGCCTATGGCATCTGCGTTGTCCTGCATACCGACCATGCCAACAAGGGGCTGATCCCCTGGGTCGAAAGCATGGTTGAGGCGAGCGAGGCCGAATATGAAAAAACCGGCCGTCCGCTTTTCTCCTCCCATATGCTGGACCTCTCGGAAGAACCGATCGAGGAAAACCTTGCCGAATGCGAACGCATCCTGAAGCGCCTTGCGAAGATCGACATGAGCCTCGAAATCGAGCTTGGCGTCACCGGCGGTGAGGAAGACGGCGTTGGCAGCGATCTTGATCAGGTCGATAACAACCGCCTTTATACCCAACCCTCAGAAGTGCTGCAGGCCTATGAGAAACTCTCCCCGATCGGGCATTTCTCTGTCGCGGCGGCGTTCGGCAATGTGCATGGCGTCTACAAGCCCGGCAATGTGCAGCTTCGCCCGGAAATCCTGAAACAGTCGCAGAAGCATATCAGCGAGATTTTTGATACCGACGGCAAGCCGCTCGATTTCGTCTTCCATGGCGGTTCCGGCTCCAGTCCGGAAGAAATCCGCGAAGCCGTGAGCTATGGCGTCTTCAAGATGAATGTCGACACCGACACGCAGTTCGCTTTCTCAAAAGCCGTGGGGCCTTACGTGGAAGCACATCCGAAAGCCTTCAAATACCAGATTGATCCGGAAGACGGCACGCCGTTCAAGAAGCATTACGATCCGCGCGCCTGGCTCCGGGATTGCGAGGTTTCGATGGCCGAGCGCGTGCAGCAGGCCTGCAACGAGCTGGGATCGTCCGGAAAATCCATCGCCGCCGAATAGGCGGGTACAGGGAACACAAAAAAGCCCGGAGAATTTTCCGGGCTTTTTTAATTGATAGCCGCTCCGATCAATAGGCGAGCGCGCAGCCGTCTTTCCGGGGTTCAGAGCCTGCGGACAAGACGCCGCTGACCGGATCGATCATGATCATCTGACCGCCGCCCAACGGCATGCTGCTTTCTTTAAGCACATAACCCATGTCGGTAAGCTCGGCCCGGACGGCATCGGGGATGCCTTCCTCCACTTCCAGCACGCCGTCGTAATAGAAGGCGCGCGGGCTGTCGATGGCCTCCTGTACATCCATGCCGAAGTCCCAGATATTGGT
Organism: Alphaproteobacteria bacterium; assembly: GCA_006226265.1. GTDB lineage: Bacteria > Pseudomonadota > Alphaproteobacteria > Sneathiellales > Sneathiellaceae > Sneathiella. The sequence goes on from SBHH01000061.1 coordinate 3,726, forward strand.
CAGCACATGGGCATGGCCAACCGGCTGATAGCCACCGCCCATGACGCCGTAACAGATGGTCGCCTGCTGGCCATTGGTGACCATGCCCGGGATGATCGTATGCAGGGGCCGCTTGCCAGGCGCAACGCAGTTAAGGTGATCGGGATCGATCACGAAGCCCGAGCCCCGGTTCTGGAAGAGAACGCCGGTGTTCGGGCAGGCGATGCCGGAGCCAAAGCCCTGATAGAGCGAGTTGATGAAGGAAACCGCATTACCGTCCTTGTCGACGACCGAGAGATACACCGTGTCGCGATGACGTTCCAGCGCATAGGCGCCCGTCGGATCGCCCGCCTTGCCCACATCGATATGGGAGCAAAGCTGATCGGCGAACTCTTCCGATAGCAGCATGTCGATCGGCACATCGGCCTTGGTGGGGTCAGCAACGAATTTGTCGCGCGCAAGATACGCAAGACGCGCGGCCTCCGCTTCCAGATGGAGCCGTTTCGCGCCGTTGGGATCAAGACCGGAAAGATCAAACCGCTTCAGAATATTGAACATGATGAGCGCGG
>SBHH01000139.1 GCA_006226265.1 Alphaproteobacteria bacterium
CGAGCGTCTGCGGGGATCCCCCTATAGTCTGGCGGCGGGCTTCGCCTTCGGCGCGGCCATTTCCTTTACCCCCTTCATCGGGTTTCATTTCATCCTGAGCGGCATCTTCGCCTGGATTTTCCGAGCCAACATCCTCGCCTCCGCCCTCGGAACTGTGGTCGGAAATCCCTGGACCTTCCCCTTCATCTGGGCGCTGGTATATAATGTTGGCAACTGGATCCTGGGCCATCCAGAGGGACAGGCCGTTCTCAATGAAGCGACGCTGCGTGCCTTTTTCGACGGCGTCTGGGCCGGTGACTGGGCGCATGTCACTCATATCTTCCTTGATGTCATCCATCCCATGCTGATCGGCAGTATTCCGGTCGGGATTTTCGTCTGGATCATTTTTTTCTATCCTTTGCGGGCGTTGATCCGTAGATTCCATCACAGGCGCGCCACCCTGATCGGTGAGGGGCGGCAGCGCAACAAGAAGAAGTTGAAGCACGGTGCGGCAAAAGTGGAAGTGAGGGAAAAATGAAGCATTTGCGACTGGGCGTGAATATCGATCATGTGGCAACGATCCGAAATGCGCGGGGCGGGGTGCATCCCGATCCTTTGCGCGCCGCCCGGATTGCCGAGGCTGCGGGCGCGGACGGGCTGACGGCGCATTTGCGCGAAGACCGCCGCCATATCAGCGACGGCGACATCACCCGCCTTGCCAAGGAACTAACCATCCCGCTCAATTTCGAGATGGCGGCGACGGAGGAAATGCTGCGGATTGCGCTTGACCACAAGCCCCATGCCAGCTGCCTTGTGCCGGAAAAACGGGAGGAACGGACGACCGAGGGCGGCCTGGATGTCGCGGGCGGTCATAACATGTTGCAGTCTTATGTGACGGAACTCAAGAGCGCGAAGATCCGTGTTTCCCTCTTTATCGAGGCGGATCAGCGGCAGTTGGAGGCTGCGGCTCGGCTCGGTGCGGATATTGTTGAAATTCATGCGGGCGCCTATTGCGACGCGGAGGACGGCCATCGCCGTCAGCAGGAACTGGAACGGATCAGAAAGGCCGCCGCGATTGCGGAGGACCTGGGCCTTGAATGTCATGCAGGCCATGGTCTCACCTTCGGGACGGTTGGTCCTATTGCCGCGATCCCGACGATTGCGGAGCTCAACATCGGTCATTTTTTGATTGGCGAGGCGATTTTCATCGGCCTTGAAAATGCCATTCAGAAAATGCGCAACTTGATGGACGATGCGCGTAAGGCCGTTGCCTGATGAAGGGAAATCGGGCGTGATCATCGGTATCGGAAACGACATTATCGACATCCGGCGGATCGAAAAGACGCTGGAGCGGTTCGGCGAACGCTTCATCCGCCGCATCTATACGGATGTCGAGATCGCCAAGGCGGAAAAGCGCCGGAACCGGGTCGAGACCTACGCCAAGCGCTATGCCGCGAAGGAAGCCTGTTCCAAGGCGCTCGGCACCGGATTCAGGAAAGGCGTTTTCTGGAAGGATATGGGGGTCGTCAATCTGCCGACAGGCAGGCCGACACTGAAGCTGACGGGCGGGGCACTTCTGCAGCTTGAACGGATCACGCCGCCGGGTATGCGGGCGGATATTCATCTGACCATTACGGATGAACCGCCGCAGGCGCAGGCTTTTGTCCTGATATCGGCGGTGCCCGATACGGAATAACCATGACCTGCGGCAAATGGTCCGGAAAATCGGTTGCCTGCGCCGCCCGTTCATGTAATTGAATGTTTTTTGCAGTTTAGGTTGGAAATGGATTTATGAAGGAAGAAACGGTCAAAGCGAAAGGCGGGGCAGGGGAGGTCATCCGCACAGTTATCTATGCGCTCCTGATTGCGGTTGTTATTCGGACTTTCGCATACGAGCCTTTCAAGATTCCCTCCGAGTCCATGCTGCCGACCCTGAAGATCGGCGATTTTTTATTCGTCTCCAAATTCTCCTACGGCTACAGCCGCCACTCCTTCCCTTTCAGTTTCGCGCCGATCTCGGGCCGCATCTTCGGTGAGCTGCCAGAGCGGGGCGATGTTGCCGTCTTCAAGAAGCCGATCGGCGACCCCGTCGATTATATCAAACGGATCATGGGCCTGCCGGGCGACCGGCTGCAGATGATCAACGGTGTCCTTCATATCAATGGCAAACCGGTCAAACGCGAGCGGGTAGAGGATTATGTCGACCGCGACCGCTATGGCAATGTCCGGCGCATCGCGCAGTACCGCGAGACGCTGGATAACGGTAAAACATATCTCACGCTGGACGAAAACGTGCAGGGTCTGATGGACAATACGGACGTTTATGTGGTGCCGGCGGGACATGTCTTCGCCATGGGTGATAACCGTGACAATTCCCAGGATAGCCGTTTTCTTAATCATGTCGGTTATGTGCCGGTAGAAAACCTGGTCGGCCGGGCGGAGATTATCTTCATGTCGCTCGACGGATCGGCAAGCTGGTGGGAAGTCTGGAAATATCCGACCTCCATCCGCTGGAGCCGGATTTTCAATTCCCTGCGCGGATGACGGGCGGAACCGATAGCCTTGTGACCCTGATGACCATCCTCGGCCATCGCTTCACGGACGAAACCCATCTGAAAGCGGCCTTGACCCATTCGTCGCTGACCAAGGGGCGGGGGCGCCGCCGTGCCGCCGATGACTACGATCGACTGGAATTTCTCGGCGATCGCGTGCTTGGCCTTACCATCAGCGAGGAACTGTTCCGCCGCTTTCCAGATGCGGAGGCCGGGCAGCTGTCGCGCCGTTATAATGCGCAAGTCCGGCGGGAAACCTTGGCCGAGATTGCCGAGGATATCGGCCTCGCCGCTCACATCCGCATGGCGGACGACCTCGCGGCCTCCGGCGGGCGGGAGAATCCGGCCATTCTTGAAGATGTGATGGAGGCGGTGATTGCAGCGCTCTATCTTGATGGCGGGTTCAAGGCGGCAAAGAAATTTATAAAATCGCAATGGTGGCCAAGGTTCGATCGCAAGGATGCGTCGCGCAAAGATGCCAAATCGGCGCTGCAGGAATGGCTGGCGAAGGCCGGGAAGGCGCCGCCGATTTATGAAATTACCGCCGAGAGCGGCCCCGATCATGATCGCCGTTTCGTGGTGAGCGTCTCCGTTGACGGCTTTACCCCCGCCGACGGCAAGGGAAGCTCGAAACGCGAGGCGGAGCAGAAGGCCGCCGCAAAAATGCTGAAGGAAGTCAAAGGTGAGTGATTTGCAAACTCCGATGGAGGGAACCCGCTGCGGCTATGTCGCGCTTGTCGGTGCGCCGAATGCCGGCAAGTCGACGCTTCTCAACCAGCTGGTCGGCGCCAAGATCGCCATTGTCTCGCCCAAGGTGCAGACGACGCGCGCCCGTGTGACGGCCATCGCGCTTGAGGATATGAGTCAGATCATCTTCGTCGATACGCCGGGTATCTTCAATCCCTCCCGCCGTCTGGAGAAGGCAATGGTCGACGCCGCCTGGAGCGGAGCGGAGGATGCCGACCGCATCGCCCTCATCATAGATGCGGTAAAAGGGCTCACCAAGGATGTCCGGCGGATTATCGACGGGTTGAAGAAGAACAACCGCCGCGCCCATATCATTCTCAACAAGATCGATCTGTTGAAGCGGGACAAGCTTCTCGGCCTTGCGCAGGCGCTGTCCGATGAAGGCATTTTTGACGAGATTTTCATGATCTCGGCGCTCAATGGCGATGGCGTCGCAGATTTCCGAAAGACCCTTGCGGGCGAGATGCCGGAGGGACCTTGGCTCTATCCAGAAGATCAGCTCGCCCTCGCACCCATGCGCCAGCTTGCGGCCGAGGTAACGCGCGAGAAGCTCTTTCTCCGCCTCAATCAGGAACTGCCCTATTCCCTGACGGTCGAAACTGAAAGTTGGGAGGAGAAGAAGGACGGGTCCGTCCGGATCCAGCAGGTCATTTTCGTCTCGCGCGCCAATCACAAGCCGATCGTACTCGGCAAGGGTGGGCAGACGATCAAGAAGATTGGTGCCATGGCCCGGGAGGAACTGGAGGAAAGTCTCGGGTGCCGGGTGCATCTTTTCCTTTTCGTCAAGGTGCGCGAAAAATGGCTCGACGACCCGGAGCGCTATCGCGAAATGGGCCTCGACTTTCCGAAGGATAAATAGGCGAATCTTTTTGGAATCATTCCTTCGTTCATCTGCCGATTGAAGCGGTAATTTGTCGAATTTTCATAAAATTATTTTTGCGCGAGAAGTGAAATTGGCTCCGGAAGGGTAGGGCTACTTCCCTTTTTTTG
>SBHH01000170.1 GCA_006226265.1 Alphaproteobacteria bacterium
GTGATCCGCAGCTTGTCCATCGCGGGGTCATGGTGGAGGCGGAAAATGTCGCCGGCTTCGATCAGGCGCTCCGTCTGATCGGCGCGCCCTTCATCTATGATGAGGACAGCCCGATGACGAAAGTCTCACCGCCCGGCAAGGTTGGAGAGCATACGACTGAAATCTTGCATGAGCTTGGCCTGACGGAGGAGGAAATCGCCGAGTATACTGGAGAGGTTCCTGCATGATCTGTTGTGTTGCGTCGGTGACGCAATTATTTCTGACGCATTCGCGTTCGGCGGTTGTTCCGCCGTCATCGGCAGACTATGTTACGGCAGACAGACAGGATGTCCGTAACCGTTTGCAGGAAGATGTGTCAGTGACAGAAAACGATCAATACCGGGAGCCGGTTTTCAATGTACCCCCGGTGACCCTTTATCTTGTAGCGGTTATCTTCATTGTTCATCTGCTGCTGATCGCGACCACACCCAGCACCATGCATTGGGTCTATCAGACCTTTGCTTTTGAGCCTGAGATCATTGCCGCCGTCTATGCGCAAGCGCCGTTTCATGGCCTTCTCCGCCTTATCGTTACGCTCAATACTCATCTTTTCCTGCATCACGACTGGATGCATATGATTGTCAATGCGGGCATGCTGCTCGCGTTCGGCTCGCTGACGGAGCGGCGCTTTGGTCCCGCCCGCTATCTCATTCTCTATTTCCTAGCGGGGTATCTTGGTGCCTATGCGGAATATCTGACGACTGACCATTCCGTTAATCTCAGTCTTTATGGCGCATCGGCGGCTGTCTTCGGGACCATGGGGGCAGGGACGATCATCATGGCGCCCCGCTTCGGACTTCGGGGCGTTCTGATTTTTTCCGTCGTGCTTCTCGCCATCAATTTCGTGATTGGCGCGACATCGCTCGGTTCCCTTCTGGTGGGCGGCGGGGCGGAGATCGCCTGGGTCGCGCATATGGCGGGCTTTTTCTTCGGTCTCGGCCTTGCGCTCCTGTACAGCCTGGCGGAACGAAAGACGCGCTGACCTCACGTGTTTGTTATTGAATGTGGTTGGCCGTAAAGGCGCGTAGCCCATATTTTCATCCTTGAAATCCAAATAGTCCGAACTTGATCGGGGAGAGAAGGATGTCCATTTTAAAGAAATTAAATTATCACACCGGTGCGGCTCTGATCGCGCTTGCCTTCAGCATTCTGACCATCAACAGTGCGGCGGCGGAAAGCCAAATATACAGCAGCCTGCTGGGCACGGCGGTGGAGGGATATGACGTGGTCGCCTATTTCACGGACGGGAAGCCGGTCGAGGGCGACAGCGACTACAGCGTGAAATGGAAGGGGGCGGAATGGCATTTTGCCAGTGCCGAACATAAGAAAATGTTCGAGGCCAGCCCGGAGAAATATGCACCGCAGTTCGGCGGCTATTGCGCCTGGGCGGTCAGTCAGGGCTATACCGCGTCTTCTGCGCCGGAAGCCTGGACAATCGTCGATGGTAAGCTTTATCTCAATTATTCCAAGGGGGTACAGAGCACCTGGGAGAAAGATGTGCCCGGCAATATCGCCAAGGCCGACAAGAACTGGCCAGGAATTGAGAAGGATCTGAATTAATTAAAGACCGGACAAGAAAAAAGCACCTGGCTGCGGGGGAGCGAGAACCAGGTGCTTTTCCAGAGCCTGCCAAAGCCGGCACTGATTTTGGAATTAGCTTTCGCGCCGCCAGATCGGGAATTTCTCATCGCTGGCCGGCTGATAGGTAACGGTCATTTCATCGAATGCCTTCAGGGAGCTGGGTATATCCTGATCGTCCCGAATTTCAAACGCATTTATGCCGCAGCGCTGCATATAAAAAAGCTGATCCTGCAGAACATCGCCAGTTGCGCGGATTTCGCCCTTAAAACCCAGTCGCTCCCGAAGAATGCGGGCCTGGGTAAAAGCGCGCCCGTCGGCCATCTTGGGAAATTCCAGAACGATCAAATCCAGTCGATCCAAATCCTTTTCCAAGAGAGCCGGATCGTCAGTATTTTTTAATGCAACACCAAGTCGGTCGTTGCGGGCAAGAAGGTGATCGCGCGTTTTTAGCCATTCGTCGAGCGGAACATAGATGTTGCCGGAGGGGAGGGAGGCATCCTCCTCCAGTCCCGTAAATGGCATCCAGTCGTCTTCATCAACTTTGCGGTCCTTGATGTAATTACCCATAGAGCTTCTCCTTGAACGGGGCTTCCCCGATCCGCCGATAGGTGGTCAGGAAAGGCTCCTCCGGGTCTTCGCGCTTATCGAGATAGACGGACAGGACATCGCCGACCGCTCCGACGATTTCGTCCGCCGTGAAGGCCGGACCGATGATCTTGCCGATTGAGGCATCCTCGCGCGCACTGCCGCCGAGGGTCATTTGATAAACCTCGATCCCCTTCTTGTTGACGCCAAGAATGCCGATATTGGCGACATGGTGGTGTCCGCAGGCATTGATGCAGCCCGAAATATTGATGCTGAGATCACCTAAGTCGTTGATGAAATCATAGCTGTCGAAACGTTCGGTGATCGCCTGCGAGATCGGGATGGAGCGGGCGGTCGCGAGCGCGCAGTAATCCAGCCCCGGGCAGGAAATGATATCCGTCACATGGTTATAGTTCGGCGTCGCCAGTTCAAGTAGCTTCAATTCCTCCCAAAGGGCGGGAAGGTCCTGCACCTTCACATCGGAAAGGACAAGGTTCTGGCGGTGCGTTGTCCGGATCTGCCCGAGACTGTAGCGGTCGGCGAGATCGGCAATGGCATCCATCTGGTCGGCGGTCACGTCGCCCGGCGGTTGATGTGCGGTTTTCAACGACAGATAGACAATGCGGTAGCCGGACTGCTTGTGCAACTCGATATTCTTGTCGGCCCAGCGGGCGAATTCCGGATTAGAGAGAAGCAGATTTTCATAGTCCGCATCGCTGTCCGGCAGATCCTCATAGTCCGGGTCCTTGAAAAATCCCTTGATCCAGTCGATATCCTGATCGCGCAGGCCAAGGCCGCTTTCCTTGATCTTTTCCCATTCATCTTCGACCAGTTTCCGGAACTCCTCCTCACCGGTTTCATGAACGAGGATCTTGATACGCGCCTTGTAGATATTATCCCGCCGGCCGAGCTTGTTATAGACCCGGAGGATCGCCTCCAGATAAGTCAGCATATGCTCTTTGGAAAGGAAGGAGCGGATGACCTTGCCGATCATCGGGGTTCTGCCAAGGCCGCCGCCGACATGAACTTCGAAGCCGGTCTCGCCGTCCTCATTTGCAATCAGGCGAAGGCCGATGTCATGTATGGCGACGGCGGCCCGGTCATGGGTCGCACCGCTCACGGCGATCTTGAATTTTCGGGGCAGGAAGTTGAATTCGGGATGGAAGGTCGACCATTGACGGATCAGCTCGCAATAGGGGCGGGGATCTTCAAGCTCGTCGCGGGACACCCCGGCCAGCGGATCAGAGGTCGTGTTGCGGATGCAGTTGCCGCTTGTCTGGATCGCATGCATCTCGACCTTTGCGAGATCGTCGAGGATATCCGGCACGTCCTTCAGTTTCGGCCAGTTATACTGGATATTCTGGCGCGTGCTGAAATGGCCATAGCCCTTGTCATATTTCCGGGCGACATGGGCAAGAGTACGCATCTGCTCCGACGACAGCAGGCCATAAGGGATGGCGACCCGCAGCATATAGGCGTGAAGCTGCAGGTAGACGCCGTTACGCAGGCGCTGATGCTTGAATTCCTCTTCCGATAGCTGGCCATTCAGGCGCCGTTCCACCTGTCCGCGGAACTGTTCGACCCGCTCCAGCAGGAGTTGATGGTCCTGCTCTGAATACTGATACATTATGGTCCTTCGATCCTGTAGAGGTTGGCCGTTCAGGCAGCCTGCAGTTTGTTCGCGGTCGTCGGTACTGCGCGGTCTTTGGGTAGACGAATGGTCGGACCCATAGCGCGGATTTGCTCACGCTTTGTTGTTGCGCTGAATCCCTCTGCATCTTCCAAAACATCAATGGCATAGGGCGCGATGACGAGATTATTCTTTTCAGCCTGTTCCGACGCATTTTTAAGGGCATCCAAAAGGGTCCCTTCCGCTGCGGCTGTTGCCTCCCGAATATCCCGGGTCCATGATGCCACATTCTCTTCCAGGCGCAAATAGGCAACAAGGCCCTCCTTCAACAGGGACGCCGTATAAACCTGCAATGCCATAATTCTATCCTCCAGTATGGATCTCGTGGCGGAGATCCGGATCCTCTTTCATTTTATATGTAGATA
>SBHH01000094.1 GCA_006226265.1 Alphaproteobacteria bacterium
ATTCCGTTGCAGGATCAGGCCGCATTCCTCAATGCCGCTTCGCGGGCGCGGATTTCGGCCATCAGGCCTTCGCGATCTTCGCGAATGCGTTTGACGAGAAGGGTGCGGCGCTCGTTAAGCTCGCAGTAGTTCGCACTCCAATTCATGATCTCGAACAGCACCGGCATCAGGGAGAGTCCCTCTTCCGTCAGGGTGTAGATATTGCTGCGCCGGTTATCGGGATCTCGCGAAACGGTGACAAGCCCTTCCGCCGCCAGCCGTTTCAGCCGGTCGGCGAGAATATTCGTCGCGATGCCTTCCTCCGATTCCAGAAACTCCCCGTAGCGCCGCTTGCCATGCAGGATCATGTCCCGGAGCACAAGCATCGTCCAGCGGTCTCCAAAAATATCGAGACCGTATACGACGGCGCAATTAGAAAGGCGTTTTTTTGCTGTTTTGCTCATAATGATCTTTTTTAAAAAAATAACTTGTAATTTGCAAGTTAAATTTGATATGAGTAATTACTTTTAAAATGCAAGTTATTTAGGACCTGAAAAATGACCCATGCATCGCTCAAAATCGACACCGCCGCTTCCCTCGCAGGCGAAGCTCTTTCCTCTATCTCCCGCGCGTCTTCCACGGACGCAACGATCGTTCCCTGGACGGGATCCGTCCATCGCGACCGGAACGGGATTTCGTTTCAGGAAAAAGTAAGCGATGGCGTTGCCCGCGCGCATCTCTTGCGGAGCCTCGCCTGCCATCAGGCCGCCGCGACGCTGAAAAACGGCTTCCTCCGCCTTTTTAAGAAGTTTGCGTAAATGAACCTGAAAAAGATAAGGGCAATCCGCCATCTCAGGACCGCCCTTATCAGGAATTCGGGAAATTAAAGTTGCCGGTCAAGCCGCCGCAGTTGTGCCAAGCTTTTCTTCCAGGCAGTCCCAGATTTCCGCTTCCAGCTTCGATCCGTCGAAGCGATTAATCTCCTGCAGGCCCGTCGGCGAGGTCACATTGATTTCGGTCAGGTAATCGCCGATCACATCGATCCCAACGAAAATCAGCCCCTTTTCTTTCAATGCCGGACCGATCGCCTCGCAAATCTCCCGCTCCCGCGTCGTCAGCTCCGATTTTACCGCCTTGCCGCCGACATGCATGTTGGAACGCACCTCGCCCGCCTGCGGCACCCGGTTGATGGCGCCCGCGGGCCGCCCGTCAATCAGGATGATGCGCTTGTCCCCGTTCCGGACTTCCGGCAGATATTTCTGAATGATCATCGGTTCGCGATAGAACTCGGTAAACATCTCGCAGAGGGAGGAGAGATTCTCATCCTCCGGCTTCAGGTGGAAGACGCCCGCCCCGCCATTACCATAGAGCGGCTTGACGATGATATCCTTGAACTCGGCACGAAAGTCGCGAATTTCCTGAAGGTCCGAGGAAATGAGCGTCGGCGGCATGATGCCGTCGAAATGGGTCACGAAGAGCTTCTCCGGTGCGTTTCGAACGCTTACCGGATCATTGACCACCAGTGTCTCGGGATGGATATGCTCCAGCATATGGGTCGCGGTGATATAGGACATATCGAACGGCGGGTCCTGGCGCATCAGCACTACATCGAGGGTGGCGAGATCAATCCGCTCTACCGCCCCCGCCGTGAAATGATTGCCCTTCTCGCGCCGGAGCGTGAGCGGCCGGACATTCGCAACGATCCGCCCCTGTGAAAAAGACATATCCTTCGGGCCGTAATGGAACAGGGCGTGGCCGCGCGCCTGGGCTTCAAGGCCGAGAACAAAACTGCTGTCCCCGTTGATATCGATACTTTCGATGGGATCCATCTGGATGGCTACGGCAAGGCTCATCTTCTTTGTTCTTCCTTCAAGGTTACGCGCCCGTGTGGGAAAGCAATTCGCCCCGGGACAGTTTATGCCATCGGCTTGATATCCGCTTTCATTTTGACATAACTGACAATCCGTCGCACCCCGGCAATATCGCGGGCATGCGCCTTCACCCTGTCGAGCTCGGCTTCGTTCTGGGCAATGCCCATCAGATAGACGACGCCATCAACCGTATCAACCGAATAATTGAGATTGAGAATATCCGCGTCGCGCAAGAGCCGGAGCTTCAGCTTGGAGGTAATCAGGGTGTCCGCCGCATAGTTGGAGATATTCTCGCTGTCGGCGACCGTCACGTCGTTGTGCAGCTCCTTCACGCCTTTGACGCCCCAAACGATGCGGGAGATAGTCACCCGGTCCTCGGGCGTCGGCACCTCTCCGGTGACCAGCACAACACCGTCAACGACCGTCGTGGAGGTCGAGGTGAAAAGCGGTTCGCTCTTCTGGAAAATGCCGTTCATGACCTGGACCTTGATGGTCGCATCGTCGATGACCGTGCCGACAGAGCGTTCTTCCGCCACGGCCGCGCCGCCAAGCGTGGCGCCGCCCAGAATAACCGTCGAGGTACATCCGCCGAGGAAGATAAGAGAGAGAAGGGCCAGACACGCATAAATTACTGTTTTCATTCCATACACCCTTTCGCATTCCGGACATTTTACCCGCATTTGCCGGACACTATAAAGCATTTGCCGAGGGTTTAAAGCCTTTCGCGAATCAACTTAATGAAAGGCCCCTTCAATATGACGCGGCCAGCGCACAAGCGAGGTCACCAGCAGCACATCGAAGCGGAGATCGAAGCCGTGATAGCGGGGATTTTCGACGACGAACGCCTCCAGCGCGCGGGCAATGCGGCGCTTCTGCTTCGGTCCCACGGCCTCCGCCGCATCACGATAACGGGCGCGCGCTTTCACCTCCACCGCCGCCAGCAACCGGCCGCGCCGTACGATAATATCGATTTCGCCAACCGGGCGGCGAAAATCCTGCGCGACAATGTGATATCCTTTGAAGCGAAGGCTGAGCGCGGCGACGAATTCCGCCGCGCGGCCCCGGAAATAGGCGCGTCTTCGCTTGCGTTTCAACGCGGTTTTAGCGGGATGTGCCAAAATATCGCCTCACTTGACTGTTTCTCATCTCCAAGACACTATTTGCTTGCCGCCACCCGGGCGGGTCCCTAGATTTGGGCCGGAACTGGATATGAATGACAGGGAGTATAAATTGTTTTCCGCGGCGCCCCGCATAGCACGATCACCGGTGAAAATCTGGAAACCCCTGTTCAATGCCTGCCTTGCCGGCATGTTCGCCCTCAATATCAGCGCCTGTACAACCCTCGGCACGGCCGAGCAGGATAAAGCCGCCGCCAAGCAGGAAGATAGCACAAAGACAACCGGCGCCCAAGATCTTGAGAAACTTCTGAATGAAGAGACGCCAGCCTATGAAGACCTCTCAGAGACGCCGACGATTGACCCGTTGACGCAGTTGATGGGGCCGCAGCCCCTTGTGACGGGCAGCCGCGCGCCAGAGATGGAAGGGGAGATTGTGAAAATCGCCCTGCTACTACCCCTTTCGGGCACGAGCGAGGCAATCGGCCGCGATCTTCTGAAAGCGGCAAACATGGCGCTTTTCGATCTCAACAATCCGCAGATCCGCCTTATCCCGGTCGATACCAAGGGCACTCCGGACGGCGCGGAAAAGGCTGCGGCGGAGGCTCTTGTCGATGGGGCGGAACTTATTTTGGGACCTCTTTTCTCGACCTCCGTCGCGCCGGTCCGGAACCTTGCGGCCGGGCGCAACGTCAATCTCATTACCTTCTCGACCAATGTCAGTGTGGCCGGAAACGGCGTCTATGTCATGGGACTTGCCGTCGGCCAGCAGATTCACCGGGTGATGGAATTCGCCTATCGTCAGGGCCTGCATAAATTTGCGGTTCTGGCGCCCGATTCCGCCTATGGCGATGCCGTCATCGACAGCGTCACCAAAACCGAGACCGAGCTTGGGTTGCTGCCGGACAAGATGCTGCGCTATCCGGTCAATGTTGCACCGGGCACGTCGGAACTCCATGATATCGCGAAAATCCTCGGCGATTATGCCGAGCGGCACAAACGGCTTCAGGAAGAGATCGGGCTCTACGATAGCAAGGACGACAGCGAATCGAAGGCCTATGTCAAGAAACTGAAGAAAATGGATACCTTTGGCGATGTCTCTTTCGATGCGCTGGTCCTGCCGGAAGGCGGCGCACGGCTGAAGGAACTCGCGCCGCTTCTCTCCTATTACGATATCGATCCGGAAAAGGTGAAATTCATTGGGACCGGCCTCTGGGACGATCCGACCCTGTCGGCGGAACCCGCACTGATCGGCGGCTGGTATGCGGCGCCGTCAACAAAAACGGCACGGGCCTTCAAAGAACGCTTCAAACAGACATATGGCTATCAGCCAGCACGCATCGCGAGCCTCGCCTATGACGGTATGGCGCTTGCCGGGCTTCTCGCGCGGGGGCAAAAGGAAACCCGTTTCAGCCGGCAGGCAATCGAAAATCCGAACGGTTTCACCGGCTATGACGGCATTTTCCGTTTTCCCCCTAACGGCATTGCCGAACGCGGCCTTGCGGTGATCGAAGTGACGGCAAAGGGCCAGAAGGAACTGGAGCCCGCACCGACCAGTTTCGCGCCGCTTCTGAACTAACCTTTAAAAAGCTCTGGCAGCAGGCTGTTGAGGACAAGGCGGCCCCGCGCCGTCGCGGCGATATGTTCGGCATCGCAAATGATCAGCCCCGCCTCGATCAATTGCTGAAGACGATTGGAATCGAAAAAATCCTTCATCGGACGGTCCGCCGCCGCTTCGAAATTCGCATTCCACACCCCTTCGCGAAGCCGCAGCCCCATCAGCAGGAGTTCCTCCGCCCGCTCCATCGGATCATCGAGACGCGCCTCGGCTTCAATTCCCCGTCCTGACGCCTCAACCAGTTCCAGCCATTTTTCCGGGCGCTTCACCTGCTGAAAAGCCGTGCGCACGCCCTTAACCGGCAAGCGCCCATGGGCGCCGGGTCCAATGCCTATATAATCGCCATAGCGCCAATAGGTGAGGTTATGGCGGCATTCGAAACCTGGCCGCGCATGATTGGAAATCTCATAGGCGGGACGCCCTGCGGCCTCGCATATCTCTTGCGTCAATTCAAAAAGGTCTTCGGCGAGAGTTTCCTCCGGCATCCGGAATTCGCCCCGCCGAAGCGCGCCCGCAAAGCCCGTATTCGGCTCGATCGTCAGTTGATAGAGCGAAAGATGGTCACCCGCGAGGTCAAGCGCGCGGGTAAGATCGGCGCGCCAGTCTTCCGCCTCCTGCCCGGGCAAGGCATAAATAAGATCGAAAGAGATATTGTCGAACGCCCGCCGCGCCATCTCAACCGCCTGAAGGGCTTCCGCCGCCGAATGCTCCCGTCCCAGAAATCTGAGCGCCTTGTCCTGCATCGACTGTACGCCAAGCGAGAGCCGCGTCACTCCGGCCTGCCGATAGCCTGCGAAAAACGCTGCCTCAGCCGAGGTTGGATTGGCCTCCAAGGTGATCTCGATATCGGGGGCGAAGGCAAAGTGCCGCGCCGCGCCGCCGATCAGGGCGGCAACCGTTCCGGGTTTCATCAGCGATGGCGTGCCACCGCCAAAGAAAATACTGGTGAGGGCGCGCTTCGGCAAATCCTTCGCGAACCAGTCAAGCTCTTTCAAAAGCGCAGCGGTCCAGCGCGCCTGATCGACGCTTTCGCGGACATGGCTGTTGAAATCGCAATAGGGGCATTTCTTGCGGCAGAACGGCCAGTGGAAATAAAGGCCGAAGCCGGGATCGGGCGCCGCAGAAAGACGGCTGTTATCCTTTAGCGAAGCAGGCATCGATCAACTGCCGGAAAGCATCCGCCCGATGGCTGATGGCATGCTTATCGGCAGGCTCCATCTCGGCAAAGGTCACGTCATGACCGTCGGGCTGGAACACCGGATCATAGCCGAAGCCCTTTTCGCCGCGGGGCGGCCAGACGGCTGTTCCTTCCACCCGGCCTTCAAAGGTTTCGACATGGCCATCGGGCCAGGCGAGACTGAGGGCGCAGATAAAAGCCGCCTTGCGATCCGCAGGCCCCGTCGCACCTTTTTCATCAAGCTTCTTTTCAACCTCCGCCATTGCGAAAGCAAAATCCTTATCGGGTCCCGCCCAGCGCGCGGAATAAATGCCGGGATCGCCATCCAGCGCCGCGACCGCAAAACCGGAATCATCACTGAGGCTGATGAGGTTCGCCCCCTTGGCCGCCGCAAGCGACTTGATCTCCGCATTTGCAATAAAGCTGTCGCCATCCTCGACGGGTTCGGGCAGGCCAAGCTCGCCCGCCGAAATGGTCTCGACATCGAAATCGGCCAGCAATTCGCCGATTTCCCGAACCTTGCCGGGATTATGGCTGGCGACGACCAGCTTGTCACCGGTGAATTTGCGATGTCCGCTCAAATCCCGAGGGCCTTCCGCTGATGGGCGCAAAGCTCCTGCACGCCTTTCCTGGCGAGGGAGAAGAGGCTGTTGAACTGTGCATCGGTGAAGGGAGCTTCCTCCGCCGTGCCCTGAATTTCGATGATCCGCCCGTCTGAGGTCAGCACGAAATTGGCATCGGCCTGCGCGTTGCTATCTTCCGGATAATCGAGATCGAGAACCGCCGTCCCCTGATAGATACCGCAGGAAACCGCCGCAACCTGCCCCTTCATTGGAACTTCAAGGATCTTGCCTTCTTCCACAAGTTTTTCAAAGGCCTGGTAAAGCGCAACATAGGCCCCGGTGATGGAGGCCGTGCGCGTGCCGCCGTCCGCCTGAATCACGTCGCAATCGACGGTGATCTGCCGCTCCCCGAAGCCTTCGAGATTGACGAGCGCGCGAAGTGACCGGCCGATCAGGCGCTGGATTTCAACCGTGCGGCCCTGCTGTTTGCCGCGCGCGGCTTCGCGGCCCATGCGCGAGCCGGTGGAGCGCGGCAGCATGCCATATTCCGCCGTCACCCAGCCCTTGCCGGTATTGCGCAGGAAAGGCGGTACCCGTTCCTCGATGCTGGCCGTGCAGAGGACATGCGTATCGCCGCATTTGATGAAGCAGGAGCCTTCGGCGTTCTTCGCATAGCCGGGTTCCATGATGATCTCGCGAAGCTGGTCGGGCGCTCGGCCGGAGGGGCGCATATCTGTTCCTTTTGTCGTAATCCGTATCGGGCGCCTGTTGTACCTCCTGCACCAGATTGACGCAAGCATCCAGCGTCACTACATTCAGGGGGTTACGCGGCATTTATGGATCGACACGACGCATCAATGACAATTCAGGAGTTAAACGAGCGCAGCCGAACGGTTTTCCGCCATGTCGTGGAAAGCTATATGCAGACGGGCGAACCTGTGGGATCGCGCACCCTGTCGCGGATCAGCCAGCTTGACCTGTCCCCGGCCTCCATCCGGAATGTGATGGCGGATCTTGTCGATGCGGGTCTGCTTTATTCACCGCATACCTCGGCGGGACGACTGCCGACGCAGCTCGGGCTTCGGCTTTTCGTCGACGGCATTCTGGAAATTGGCAACCTCACGGAACAGGAGCGGACGGATATAAAGGCTCGCTGCTCGATCGACGGGCGGAACCTGCAGGAGGTGCTGACCGAGGCAACCTCAATGCTGTCGGGTCTTTCCAACTGCGCCGGGCTTGTCATCGCGCCGAAAAGCGACAGCTCCGTGAAACAGATCGAGTTTGTCCGTCTCGGTCTCGACAAGGCGATCGTGATCATCGTGACCGCTAATGGCATGGTGGAAAACCGCGCCATCGAACTGCCGCCAGGCTTGTCGGATTCGGCCCTTCGCGAGGCCGCCAACTATCTCAATGCCCGGCTTTCAGGCCGCACCCTGTCCGAAACCCGGATCGATATCCAGAAGGAACTGGAAAGCCATCAGGCACAGCTTGACGAGCTGACACAGGAACTTATCGCCAACGACCTTGCGAGCTGGGGCGGCGGCGAAACGCTGATCGTGCGCGGCCATTCCAACCTTTTGCAGAATGTTGGGGCCCTGGAGGATCTTGAGAAAATTCGTGAGCTGTTCGACACGCTTGAACTCAAGAAAGAACGCATTAAATTGCTGGATTTGGCGGAACAGGGCAGCGGAGTTAAAATTTTTATCGGCTCGGAGAACAATCTTTTCTCGCTTTCCGGGACATCAATGATTATCTCTCCGTACCAGAACAGCCAGGATCAGATTGTCGGCGCGGTCGGGGTTATCGGCCCTACCCGGCTCAACTATGCCCGGATCATCCCGATGGTCGATTATACGGCGAAAATTATCGGTAGACTGTTGGATTAGGTCTAAAGCAGGAAGTGGACAGAATGAACAATTCGAAACAGCCGCCTCATGAGAATAACGAGGCAACTGAAGAGATAAAAAGCAACGCAACCGAGACGCCGGAAGGCGCAACCACCGAGGCCGCCGCTGCCGAATCGGAGCAGGAAAAGGTCATAGCCGCGCAGGCCGCCGAGATTGCCGATCTTAAGGACAAGCTGCTGCGCGCGATGGCGGAGGTCGAGAATATGCGCCGCCGCGCGGAACGGGAAAAGCAGGATGCGCATACCTATGCCGTCACCAAATTCGCCCGCGATGTCCTGTCGGTTTCGGATAATCTGCGCCGTGCCATCGAGAGCATTCCCGCCGAGGCGCGCGAGAATACCGCGGTCAAGAATGTACTGCCGGGCATCGAAATGACAGAAGCCGAACTGATGAACATTCTCGGCAAATACAATATCCGTAAAATCGAGGCAGAGGGACAGAAGTTCGATCCGAACCTTCATCAGGCGATGTATGAAATTGAAAATACAACGGTCGAGCCGGGAACAGTTCTTCATGTGACCCAGTCAGGTTTTACCATCGCCGACCGTCTCCTGCGCCCGGCCATGGTCGGCGTCGCCAAGGGCGGCAAGAAGGCGGCCCCGCAGAAGGTCGACGAAAAGGCTTAACGGCCTGAAAACAGAAGTGTTATGAAGGGCGGCGGCCGGTCAGGCCATCGCCCTTCTTGCTTTCCGGCGTCCGCGCAATCCATCGACACTGTAAACGATCAGGCCGAGCCAGATCAGCGCAAAGGCAACCAGGCGGGAACTGTCGAACGGCTCGTCATAGATATAGATGGCAAGCACCATCTGGATCGTAGGCGCAAGATATTGCATCAGGCCGACAGTTGTGAGCTTCAATCGCTTCGCCGCCACGGAGAAGAGCAGCAGCGGAACCGCCGTCACAATGCCGGTGCCGATAAGAAGGGCATAGCTGAGCCCATCATAGAAAAATCCATGTCCTCCGAATTCCGGCAAAGGCGCAGATACGGGCGTGAGCGTAAGATAAATCAGAAATCCCAGCGCAAACGGCATCAGAAGCGTCGTTTCAACGACCAGCCCGACCGCACTGTCGACCGGCGCGTTTTTCCGGAGCAGCCCGTAAAAGCCGAAGGAAAAGGCAAGGTACAGCGAGACCCAGGGAAGATATCCCATCTGCACCGTCATGATCGCAACGGCGGCCACCGCGAGAAGGATTGCTACAGTCTGCCAGCGGTTGAGCCGTTCCTTCAAAAACAGCATCCCGAGCAGCACATTCACCAGCGGATTGATATAGTAGCCGAGACTGGCCTCCAGGATATGATTGTTCGCAATCGCCCAGATATAGGTCAGCCAGTTGCTGCCGATCAGAACGGTCGTGACAAGAAAGACGAGAAGCTTGCGCCGGTCCCGGAAGACGGCGATGAGCTGACGCGTTTTCCGCATCATCATAACCAGCAAAAGAACAAACAGGGATGACCAGATCACCCGATGGGAAATCACCTCGAACGGCGAAATATGGGACATCCATTTGAAATAGATTGGCGAGAGCCCCCAGAGCACAAAGGCACCGAGCGCCGCGAGCAGTCCGTTGCTCTCCTCCACCGTGCCGAAGAAGCCCGGCAACCCTCCCTTTTCCGCTTGATCCGGCGCTGCCACGTCTCTCTCCTGACAACTGTTTGATATCAAACTTATCATCTAGCAAAGAGTGCCCACCCAGTAAAGAAAGGAGATGGCATGGCTGCCATACCGGCAGTGAAGCTGAAGGCTTCCGGCGAAGCTTCACATGAATGAATCCCGGAAATGCCCTTTCATGCCTATTCCAACCCTTGCACTGCCTTCATTTCGCACATATATACACGGCAAAGAAACTTTCACTGTTTTTTAAATCCCGGGGATCATCGCGGTGCATGATGTGGCTGCCATGATCTGCCAAGTAGAGAGGAAACAATGGCTAAAGTAATCGGAATTGACTTGGGAACGACCAACTCCTGCATCGCCATCATGGATGGCAAGAATGCGAAGGTCATCGAAAATTCGGAAGGGGCCCGGACCACACCGTCCATGGTCGCCTTCACCGACGACGGCGAGCGCCTGGTCGGACAGGCAGCCAAACGGCAGGCCGTCACCAACCCGGAAAACACCTTCTTCGCGATCAAGCGTCTGATCGGTCGCCGGTTTGATGACAAGACGACCCAGAAAGACAAGGCCATGGTGCCTTACAACATCGTCAAGGCAAAGAACGGCGATGCCTGGGTCGAGGCGCATGACGAACAATATTCCCCGAGCCAGATTTCGGCCTTCATCCTGCAGAAGATGAAGGAAACCGCCGAAAGCTATCTTGGCGAGAGCGTTACGCAGGCCGTGATCACGGTTCCGGCCTACTTCAACGACGCCCAGCGTCAGGCGACCAAGGATGCCGGCAAGATCGCCGGCCTGGAAGTCCTCCGGATCATCAACGAGCCGACGGCCGCCGCCCTTGCCTATGGCATGGACAAGGAAAACCAGACCGTTGCCGTCTATGACCTTGGCGGTGGTACCTTCGACGTTTCTATCCTTGAAATCGGCGATGGCGTGTTCGAGGTTCGCTCGACCAACGGCGACACCTTTCTCGGCGGTGAGGACTTCGATCTCAAGCTGGTCGATTATCTCGCCGAGGAATTCAAGAAGGATCAGGGGATCGACCTCCGCTCCGACAAGATGGCGCTTCAGCGCCTGAAGGAAGCCGCCGAGAAGGCGAAGATCGAGCTTTCCTCCTCGCAGGCGACGGAAATCAACCTGCCCTTTATTACTGCTGATGCCTCGGGCCCGAAGCATCTGCAGTTGAAGCTGACCCGCGCGCAATTCGAAAATCTGGTCGAAGACCTGATCAAGCGCACCCTGCCTCCTTGCGAAAAGGCGCTGAAGGATGCGGGCCTGCAGAAGGGCGAAATCAATGAGGTGATCCTGGTCGGCGGTATGAGCCGCATGCCCAAGGTCATTGAGACGGTCAAGAATTTCTTCGGGTGTGAACCCCACAAGGGCGTGAACCCGGACGAGGTTGTCGCGATGGGCGCCGCCATTCAGGCCGGTGTCCTGCAGGGTGACGTGAAAGATGTTCTCCTCCTTGACGTAACGCCGCTCTCGCTCGGTATCGAAACGCTGGGCGGTGTCTTCACCCGCCTGATCGACCGGAACACAACGATCCCGACCAAGAAGAGCCAGACCTTCTCCACTGCCGAGGATAACCAGCAGGCGGTGACGATCCGGGTCTTCCAGGGCGAGCGCGAGATGGCCGCCGACAACAAGCTGCTCGGCAATTTCGACCTGACCGAGATCCCGAGTGCGCCGCGCGGCGTCCCGCAGATCGAGGTGACTTTCGATATCGACGCGAACGGCATCGTCAATGTGTCCGCAAAAGACAAGGGCACGGGCCGCGAGCAGAAGATCCAGATCCAGGCATCAAGCGGTTTGAGTGAAGCCGACATCGACAAGATGGTGAAGGACGCCGAAGAGCATGCCGCCGAGGACAAGGCCCGCAAGGAAAAGGTCGAGGTGCAGAACCAGGCCGAAAGCCTGATCCATGCGACCGAGAAAATGATTGCCGAAGCCGGTGACAAGGTTGGGGAGGACATCAAGACCCCGATCGAGACGGCCCTCAATGAGTTGAAGGAAGCGAAAGACGGCGACGATGTGGCCGATATCAAGACCAAGATCGACGCCCTGCAGAACGCTTCCATGAAGCTTGGCGAGGCTCTCTATGCCCAGTCGCAGGAAGGCGGCGACGCGGGCGATGCCGGTGACAGCGCCACGTCTTCGGAGAGCAGCTCCGATGAGGATGTCGTCGATGCCGACTTCGAGGAAGTCGATGAAGACAAGAAAGACAAGTAAGGTTTTTTAGAGTAAACCGATATTGATCTTTTCTTTAAACCACCGCTCCGGCGTGGATGGAAATCCTGCCGGAGCGGAATTCGTTAAGTGGTTTGACTAATGGCGAAACGCGACTATTACGAAGTTCTTGGTGTCGAGAAGGGCGCAGACGATGCCGCCCTGAAAAGAGCCTATCGCAAACAGGCCATGCAATATCACCCGGACCGCAATCCGGGCGACGGCGAGGCGGAGGCCGCCTTCAAGGAAGTCAATGAAGCCTACGAAATCCTGAAAGACCCCCAGAAGCGCGCCGCCTATGATCAATATGGCCATGACGCATTCGAGCATGGCGGCATGGGCGGCGGCCGTGGTTTCGGCGGCATGGGCGGCGGTTTCAGCGATATTTTCGAGGATCTGTTCGGCGATTTCATGGGCGGCGGTGCCGGCGGCGGTGGCCGGACCCGGGCACCGCGCGGCTCCGATCTCCGCTATAATCTCGAAATCACACTGGAAGAAGCCTATCACGGCAAGAAAATGGAGCTCACCATCCCGACGACCGCCGAATGCGGCAGTTGTCACGGATCGGGCGCCGAGGCCGGATCGGAACCCGTTACCTGCCCGAGCTGTCACGGCCAGGGCAAGGTCCGGGCGCAACAGGGCTTCTTCACCATCGAACGCACCTGCCCGGCCTGTCAGGGTCAGGGCCGCGTGATTGAAAACCCTTGCAAGACCTGCCGGGGCGATGGCCGGGTCCGAAAAGAAAAGACCCTCTCCGTCAATATCCCCGCCGGGGTCGATGATGGCAACCGCATCCGCCTCTCGGGTGAGGGCGAGGCCGGCATGCGCGGCGGGCCGCCGGGCGACCTCTACATTTTCCTCTCTGTTGCCGATCACCGGATTTTCCAGCGCGACGGCCAGAACATTCATTGCCGCGTGCCGATCCCGCTCACCACGGCGGCGCTTGGCGGCGATATCGAGGTACCGACCCTGGATGGCGCGCGGGCCAAGGTCTCGATCACCGCGGGCACCCAGTCGGGCCGCAAGTTCCGCTTGCGAAACAAGGGTATGCCCATCATGAACTCGCACAGCCACGGCGACATGTATATCCATACGATCGTCGAGACGCCGGTCAATCTCAGCAAGCGTCAGAAGGAGCTTCTGAAGGAATTCGAGGCGGAGAGCAAGGAAGGCCACAGCCCGGAATCGGAAGGCTTTTTCTCCCGCGTGAAGGATTTCCTCGCCGATCTCAAGGAATAGCGGCAGCATTTTCAAACAACTCGCCATGCCCCGGCATCTATGCTAAATCCCTTGCCACAGGATTTAAGGGATAAGGCCATGAGTGAGTTGAAAATCGGAATTGTCGGCGCGGCCGGACGGATGGGCCGGATGCTGGTCCGCCAGGTGACGGAAACGAAAGGCTGCAGCATCTGCGGCGGCACGGAACCCGAAGGCTCCGACAACATCGGAAAAGACATCCACGCGCTTGCGGGCTTCGAGGCGTCCGGCATCCTGATCACGCGCGATCCCGATGCCTTGTTTGAGGCGGCCGACGCCGTCATCGATTTCACCGCGCCTGCCGCCTCGGTCGCCCATGCGAAGCTGGCCGCAAAACATGGCGCCATTCATGTCATTGGCACCACCGGCCTCACCCCTGAACAACAGGCGGAAATTACCGCCGCGGGCGATCAGGCCGTGATCGTGCAGGGCGCAAATATGAGCCTTGGCGTCAATCTCCTCGCCCAGCTGACCCGGAAAGTCGCGACCATACTGGATGACGAGTTCGACATCGAAATCATCGAAATGCATCACCATCACAAGGTCGATGCCCCTTCCGGCACCGCTCTCCTCCTGGGTAAGGAAGCAGCAGCAGGACGCGGCGTCGATCATGACAGCGTGGCCGACCGGGGCCGCGACGGCATTACCGGTGCGCGCAGGAAAGGCGACATCGGCTACGCGGTCCTTCGGGGCGGCAATGTGGTTGGCGAGCATACGGTGATTTTCGCCGCCGAGGATGAGCGGATCGAGCTTTCCCACAAGGCGGGCGACCGGCGTATCTTCGCGCGCGGCGCGGTCCGGGCCGCGCTCTGGGCGAAGGGCCGTCCCGCCGGAAATTACGATATGATGGATGTGCTGGGGCTCGGCGACTGAGGAATGCCGCCCTTGCGGTAGTCATGAAGCGCAGCGGCGAGCACGTCCCGCACTTCCTCCCGCTCCTCTTCGCCCAGGAAATTGCCGATCTCGAAACGGTGTCCCCGATTGAATAGCCAAAGCTTGTCCCGCTCGATCAGGGCGCGCGACCAGTAGGCCTGCACCGTCTCGACCACCGCCTTGCCATCCGGCGCGACGCGGGTGATGGTCACCATATCTCCTGAAAGGACAATCGTCTCATAACGACGGGCGGCGCGAAAACTCAGGCGAAAAGCGATATAGATCAGCAGCACATCAAGGCCGAAGAAGCCAAAAATCGGCCAGGCCCCCATGCGCCAGAACAGAAGCCCATAAGTGAAGCTGACAAAGCAGACGAGGCACATGATCGCGATGAAACCGGACCGGCTCAGGCTCTGGTTCGGATGCAGCGAGAGGCGTAAACTCTCATTCTCTCCTTCCGGATTTTCGATGGTGCCTGTCAAATTCTGTTCCGGTCCGGGCCCAAGCCCGTCAACAAGGGGATTGCGGATCGCTGAAGGCTATGCTTATAACACAGCATGAAGAAAGCCGATATCAGCGAATTTTTCCGCCGCATGGAAGCGGATAACCCTGAACCTAAGGGGGAGCTTGATTATGTCAACCCCTTTACCCTGCTTGTCGCCGTGGTTTTATCGGCACAGGCGACCGATGTCGGCGTGAACAAGGCGACGGGGCCGCTTTTTGCGATTGCCGATACGCCGGAAAAGATCCTCGCGCTCGGTGAGGACACTTTGCGCGATTACATCAGGACCATCGGCCTTTACAAGACCAAGGCGCGGAATGTCATCAAACTCTGCGAGGCGCTGATCCGCGATCATAACAGCGAAGTCCCGCAAAGCCGGGAGGAGCTTGAAAGGCTCGCAGGTGTCGGGCGGAAAACCGCCAATGTTGTCCTCAATATCGCGTTCGGCCAGCCGACCATCGCCGTCGATACCCATCTTTTCCGGCTTGGCAACCGCACCGGCCTCGCGCCCGGCAAGACCCCGCTTGAAGTCGAGAAGAAACTGGAGAAACGCATCCCGAAGGAATATCTCCGCCATGCGCATCACTGGCTGATCCTGCACGGGCGCTATGTTTGCAAGGCGCGCAAGCCCGAATGCTACCGATGCATTGTCGCTGACCTCTGCGATTTCAAAGGCAAGATCCTCGCCTGAAACGGATCGCTTTACCCCTGTCAGCCGCTCGTCGCGGGTTTCTTTTCCCTGCCTATTTCCAGCAGCTGGGAGCCGAAACATTTCTCGACTTCCGCCTTCTTGACCGCCGGGTAAAGACGGCTGTTTACCTCATAATGGGTGACTTTGAGACCCCCTTTATCCGCTGCCTTTCTGGACGGGTAGAAGAAAAGATGCAGCGCGCAGTTCCGGGTTAAATACTGCCATATTTCCGCAGGCGCCTCCTTCCGGAGCAGGTTTGGCTTTCCGAAAACGGCGCGGATATCCGCCTTTCCCTTGCCAATCAGGATTTTGAGGGGGGGAATGACGACCGGCTGCTCCTTTTTTGGCGGAGTCGGGATTTTCTCCTCGGGCTGGAGGGCCGCCGTCTTCGGCTCCGCCTTCACCGGTTCGGGTTTGGAAGCTTCCGGCACGGGCGGCAGGCGGGTTTCGCAGGCGGTAAGGGTAAGGGCAAGCAGCAGACCCGCGGCAAGGGCTTTCATCATCGAACGATCACACCCTTGCCGGGCGCAATCCGCCGGTAGCGTTTCTTGTATAAATGCACCATCGCCGCCGTCGCAATGATCGGCGTGATCAGGTTGAGGATCGGGACCGTCAGGCAGAATGCGACGACTATTCCGAGGAGGTATAGTTCCGTCGCATTGGTCTTGCGAAGGCGTGTGACCTCCTCCGTGTCGTGATGGCGGATCGCCACCATCTGAAAATATTCCCGCGATATGAGATAGCCGTTCAGAAGATAGTAGACGAACAGGTTGATCCCCGGAATGAAATAGAGCGGCAGCGCCACAATATTGCAGAGCGCAACGAGCCCCAGAAACTTAATCGCATCCCAGATGCTGGAAAGAAGCGGAATATCCTCAGCCGGATCGTCGTTCGGATAATATTTTCGCTCTACCGCATCCGAAATGTCATCGAGGAAAAGCCCGATCAGCGCGCTGATCACGAGCGGAAAGAGGAAGAAGCCGCCCAATACAAAGCCAAAGGCCGAAAAGAAGCTGATAACCGTATTGACCCAGCTCCATTCGAACTGGGGCACAAAATTGAGTGCTTCGCTCACTCCGAAGCCGAGCAGGATGAAGACAAGAAGAGTAAGACCAAGCGACTTGATCATCACCGAGCGGAACGCCGGATCACCAAGCTGGCTGACGGCCAATTGAATTGCGGAAAGCAAATTACGCCCTTTTGTTTGTGAATTCGGAATTTCGCATCTTCATGTAGGCTTTCCTGTCCGCGCGTGCAACTTTTTTAAGCCCCCGGACGGGGATCAAGCGGCACCCGCGCCGCATAGTCATGCTCGCGCTCGAACGCAAAGGCCACCTGCAGGGCGATATCCTCACGCGCGTTCGGCGCCATGATCTGCAGCCCGACGGGCAGCCCGCTTTTCGTATAACCGCACGGAATACAGGCAACCGGGCAGGACGTGACCGTCAACAGATAGGGAAGCGCCAGCCAGGACATGTAATTATCAAACTTGATCCCGTTCAGTTCCTCGATATAGCGAAGCCGGTGATCGAAGGCAGGCACGATCGCGGCTGGCGCCAGCAGCACATCATATTCATCGAAGAAGTCCGTCACCTTGTGATAGAGCACGCCCTGTGCCCGCTGTGCCTCGCCGATCTCGCTGCCCGTTAGCTTGAGGCCCTTCTCGATATTCCAGATCATCTCCGGTTTCAGCTTGTCGCGGTAGGTCCGCAAATTCGGCTCATGCGCCGCCGCGAACTGCTGCGCGCGAAGCACCTGGAAGATCATGTCGGCTTCGGACAGATCGAAGCAATCCTCCTCCACCCCTTCACAGAAGCTTGCAAATTCCATTGCGGCCTTCTCGCAAATCTCGGCGACTTCCGGATCGATCGGGCATTGACCGAGATCGGGGCTGTAGGCCACTTTCCGGAACTTCGGGATATTTTTCAGACTATCGCGATAGGAACGCGCGGGCGCGGGCAGGCTTCCGGGATCGCGCCGGTGCGACCCCGCCATCATATCGAGGAAAAGCGCCGCGTCGGTCACATTCCGCGCCATCGGCCCTTCCACGGAATTGAGCGCGAAAGGAAGCGGTGACGGACCATGCGCAACCCTTTTTGGCGAGGGACGAAGGCCCACAACACCGGTAAAGCTTGCCGGGGTCCTAAGGCTGCCGCCAAGATCACTCCCTTGCGCGAGCCAGACCTCCCCGGTCGCGAGGGCAGCGGCAGCGCCGCCGGAGGAACCGCCAACCGTCCGATTTAAATTCCAGGGATTGCGGGTGGTGCCGAACACCTCGTTGAACGTCTGGCCCCCTGCACCAAACTCCGGCGTGTTGGATTTGCCAACAACGATCCCACCCCGGGCCTCCAGTTGCTCGACCATCAGGTCGGAGAAATCCGGAACGCGGTTCTCAAAAATCGGCGAGCCGCTGGTCCAGCGCACATCCTTGACCGGCGTCAAATCCTTGATGGCGATGGGCAGGCCATAGAGATGCCGCTCTCCCCATTCCGAGCGATCTTCCTTTTCGAGGCGAGCCGCATGGGCGCGGGCGCGATCGAAGCAGAGCGTCGGCATGGCATTGACCTCGCCCTCCACCTCCCTGATCCGATTTTCCGATGCGTCAATCAGCTCCTGCGGGGATACCTCGCCCGCTTTCAGCAAGTCGACCACTTCTGTGGCGGTCTTTTTTATGAGTTCTTCCATATTGAATTGTTGGCAAAAAACGACCGCTTTGTAAAGCACGCTTGCCCCGTCCTGCCGAGCGTTTATACTCCCCCGGACTTGTAGAAACCGAGAGTGACCATGACCGAGTTAAAGTTTGACACCACCTGCATCGGCAATGCCATCGTCGATGTGATCGGCCAGACGGACGATGCCTTTTTAAAATCGGAAAATCTGACGAAAAACGCGATGGCCCTGATCGACATGGACCGGGCGGAAGATCTCTACGGCAAGATGACCACCGCGATTGAAATGTCGGGCGGTTCGGCGGGCAATACAGCGGCGGGGATTGCCTCTCTCGGCGGGAAATGCGCCTATGTCGGCAAGGTCCGCGATGACCAGCTTGGCGATATCTTCACCCATGACATCCGCGCGATTGGCGTGACGTTCGAGACCGTGAAATCGACCTCCGGCCCGGCGACCGCGCGCAGCCTGATCCTGGTCACGCCGGATGCGCATCGTACCATGAATACCTATCTTGGCGCCTGTATCGAGCTTGGCCCCGACGATATCGATCCTGACATGATCGCCGCCTCCAAGGTCACTTATATGGAAGGCTATCTCTGGGATCCGCAGTCCGGCAAGGATGCCTTCCGGAAAGCCGCGAAAATCGCCCATGAAGCGAGGCGCGAGGTTTCCCTCACCCTTTCCGACAGTTTCTGCGTTGACCGGTACCGCGAAGAGTTCCGTGAATTTATCGATGGCGGCGTCGATATCCTGTTCGCGAACGAGGATGAAGTGAAATCCCTTTACGAAACCGATGATTTCGACGCGGCGCTTGAGGCCGTGAAAGGCCATGTCAAAATCGCCTGCCTCACCCGGAGCGAGAAAGGCTCCGTCATCGTGACGGCAACGGAAAGCCACAAGATCGACGCCATTCCGGGCGTCAATGTGGTGGATACGACGGGCGCGGGCGATCTTTTCGCCTCAGGCTTCCTTTATGGCTATACCAATGGCTACAGCCTCGCCGATAGTGGCCGCCTTGGCGCCATCGCGGCCGCAGAAGTGATTAGCCATTACGGCGCGCGACCCATCGCGAACCTGAAGGAGCTGGCGGCAACGCAACTGCCGCAAGTCAAAGCCTGAGCATGACAGGGCCGGTCCGGTGAGCAGGGAAAATGCAATCGGGCAAAGCCGGCGCCTTTTAAAACGCCTGTTCCGGCTTGATCGCCTGCGCCTTGCGAGCGGCATTGTCCTGATGTTCTTCCTGACCGGGCATCTCCTCAACCATTCGCTCGGGCTTATCTCGATCGAGGCGATGGAGGCGGGACGGAGCGTTTTCCTCGCCTTCTGGCGGAGCGATGTCGGCACCGTTCTTCTGTTCGGCGCGGTCATCCTGCATATCCTGCTGGTCTTTGCGAAGCTGATGACACGGCGGTCTTACCGCCGCCTCCCGGTAAAGGAGATTCTGCAGATCCTGCTCGGCCTCGCCATCCCGCCGCTCATCATCCTGCATATTATCGGCACCCGTGTTGTCCATACCCTCTACGGGGTTGAAGATACCTATCCTTACGTGCTTTACAGTCTCTGGGTTGCAACGCCCCTGCAGGCGCTTCTGCAAAGCATTGCGCTGATCGTCGCCTGGCTACATGGCTGTATGGGTATGCATTTCTGGCTGCGCCTGAAGCCCTGGTACGCGAAGGCTTTCCCCATTCTCTACAGCCTCGCGCTCGCGCTGCCTTTGCTTGCTCTTTCCGGGTTCATCAATGGCGCGAACGAAACCGAGGCCCTCTTTGCCGATGCCGCCTGGCGGCGCGATTTTTTCGCCCATCTGAACCTGCCCGACGGGGCCGTCGGCTGGGCCTACCAGACGCGGGATATCGGCTTCCGCGTGATGGTCTTCGCGCTTCTGCTGCTTGCCATCAGCCGGCTTTTCTGGCTCCTCTGGTTCCGGCGCAAGAAGCTGATTGCCATCACCTATCCGGATCGGAAGACGGTTTATGCGCCGCCGGGCTCCACCGTGCTGGAGGCGAGTAATCTGGGGCGCATTCCCCATGCCTCCGTCTGCGGGGGACGCGGACGCTGCTCTACCTGCCGGGTCAGGATCATGGAGGGGACCGAAAACCTCAACCCGCCGAGTGAGCGGGAGCGCGAAGTCCTCCGTCGTGTCGGCGCGCCCAAAGGCACCCGTCTCGCCTGCCAGATCAAGCCCATTGGCGATGTGACGGTTATTCCGCTTCTTCCCGCCGCCTCGACCCCGCGTCAGGCCTTCGGCCAGCCCGGCTATTTGCAGGGGCAGGAACGCGAGATTGCCATCCTGTTTGCGGACTTGCGCGCCTTCACCAAGTTTTCGGAACAGAAACTGCCTTATGACGTCGTCTTCGTCATCAACCAGTATTTCCGCCATATGGGCGAGGCGATCGAGGCGAGCGGCGGGCATCTCGACAAATTCATCGGCGACGGGGTGATGGCCCTTTTCGGCCTGACAGAAGACAGTGGCGCCGCCAGCCGCCGCGCGCTTGAGGCCGCGCGCGCCATGTCGATGCAACTCGATATCATGAACCGCAATCTCACCTCCGACTTGCCGAACCCTTTGCAGATCGGCATCGGCATTCATATCGGACAGGTGATTGTTGGCCAGATGGGCTATGGCAACGCAACCTCGATCACCGCCATCGGCGATGCGGTGAATATCGCGAGCCGTCTTGAGAGCCTCAACAAGGAATTTTCAAGCCAGCTTATTTTCTCAAAACAGGTGGCCGACCGGGCCGGACAGGATTTCTCCACCCTCCG
>SBHH01000048.1 GCA_006226265.1 Alphaproteobacteria bacterium
AGGGACTTTTTTGGGTCCGCATGCCGATCCCCATCCCGGGCCTCGATTATATCAACCTCTATCTGATAGAGGATGAGGAGGGCTGGACCATGGTGGATTCCGGCTTTAATTCGGATAAAATCCGGGATCTGTGGCGCGGCATTTTCAAGAAATACCTGAAGGGTAAGCCGGTTAATCGCCTGATCTGCACCCATTTCCATCCCGATCATATGGGCCTTGCGGGCTGGGTGACCGGCGAGTGGAATATTCCGCTCACCATGACCTTCGGTGAATGGACCTTCGGACGGATGCTTTATCTGGAGGCGGCGGACAAGACCCCCGACAGCGTGGTCGAATTTTACCGTTCCGTCGGCTTTAACGAGAAGATGCTGGACCGGGTCCGCGGGCGCGGCTTCAACCATTTCCAGCGGGCCATGACGCCGGTGCCGATGAGTTTTGACCGGATCGCCGATGGTGATGTCCTTCATATAGGCAAGCGCGACTGGCAGGTGATTGTCGGTACCGGCCATTCGCCGGAGCATGCCTGCCTTTACTCGGCCGCGGATCATATCCTGATTTCCGGCGACCAGGTACTGCCGCGCATCACGCCGCATATCGGCATCTATCCTGCAGAGCCTTTTGCCAATCCGCTTGGCAAGTTTATCGGCTCGATCGACAAGCTCGACAGCCTGCCGAAAGATACGCTGGTCCTGCCCGCCCATAACGACGTCTTCACCGGGTTGCATAACCAGCTTGATTTTTACCGGGCCCATCATGACGAGCGGCTTAACCGGTTGTTCGAGGCCTGCGATGCGCCGCAATCGGCCATCG
This sequence comes from Alphaproteobacteria bacterium, assembly GCA_006226265.1. Lineage (GTDB taxonomy): Bacteria > Pseudomonadota > Alphaproteobacteria > Sneathiellales > Sneathiellaceae > Sneathiella. Next base: position 811 of record SBHH01000048.1, read on the forward strand.
ACCTTCTGCCGGTCCTTTTCGACCGGGAACTGTCCGACAGCGACAAGGGTCTTGCCATCGCCGAGGGGCTCGCGCATTGTCATTATCTGGTTGGGGAAGGTAAGCTGGATCGAATCCGCGACGAGACCGGGGTCTGGAAATTCCATCGTCCGGGCGAAAGTAGACGGGCAGTAGCTTAAACATAAGCCGTTACATGAATAAATTTTCTTAAGAACAAGAATAACAAGGAAAACAGGATATGACAGATCATCTTCTAATGGATGTGAAAGACGGGATTGCGACCCTTACGCTCAACCGGCCGGAGGCCCGGAATGCTCTTTCGATGGAGATGCGCACCGCGCTTTACGAACGGCTGATCGAGATTGAGAGTGACGACAGCATCCGTTGCGTTGTCATCACCGGCGCAGGGGAACATTTCCAGGCGGGCGGCGATGTGAAATCGTTCAACGAATATGCGAAAATGCCTTCGGAAGAGCGCCGACAGAACTTCGAGAAGCGCATCCATACGCTTCACCCGACCGTCTTCCTGCTGACCCGGATGAGAAAGCCGGTGATTGCGAGCGTGCGGGGCGGCGCGGCGGGCTTCGGCCTTTCGCTGATGATGGCCTGCGATATGGTCATTGCCTCCGACGATGCCTTCATGACCCTCGCCTATATCAATATCGGCACGACGCCGGACGGATCGGGCACCTATATGCTGCCGCGTATCGTTGGCCTAAAAAAGGCGATGGAAATCGCCATGCTCGGCGATCGCTTCACGGCGGCGGAGGCGAAGGACCTTGGCCTCGTCAATTACGTGGTGCCGACCGCCGATCTGGAAGCCGAGACGGCGAAGCTTGCGAAACGGCTTGCGAACGGCCCGACGGTTGCCATTGGCGAGACCAAGCGGCTTTTGAACGGCTCGCTCAACAACAGCCTGGAGACGCAGCTTTCCATGGAGGCGCAGGGCTTTGCCGCCTGTGCCGCAAGCGACGACTGGGTCGAAGGGGTCACTGCTTTCAAGGAAAAGCGCCGCCCCGAATTCAAGGGGAAATAACCGAAAAGGAGATGCCATGACCGATCTTAAGGGAAAGACACTTTTCATTACCGGCGCAAGCCGGGGGATCGGTCTCGCTATCGGCAAGCGGGCGGCGGCGGACGGCGCGAATGTGGTGGTGGCGGCAAAAACGGCGAAACCGCATTCGAAGCTGGATGGCACCATCTATACGGCGGCGGAGGAGATTGAGGCGGCGGGCGGCAAGGCTCTGCCACTGATCGTCGATGTCCGCGATGAGGAAATGGTCGAAGGGGCTATCAATCAGGCGGTGGAGAAATTCGGCGGCATCGATATCCTGATCAACAACGCCTCCGCCATCAGTCTCACGGGCACGCTCGAAACCCCCATGAAGCGCTATGACCTGATGCATCAGATCAATGTGCGGGGGACTTATCTCTGCTCCCAGAAGGCCATTCCGCATTTGAAAAAGGCCGACAACCCGCATGTTCTCAATCTCTCCCCACCGCTCAATTTCGAGGCGCACTGGTTTTCCTCCCATGTCGCCTACAGCATGGCGAAATACGGGATGAGCCTTTGCGTCCTTGGTATGGCGGAGGAATTCAAGAAAGCGGGGATTGCTTTTAACGCCCTCTGGCCGCGCACGGCCATTGCGACGGCGGCGATGGATTTGATCGGCGGCAAGGGCATCCGTAATCGCTGCCGCAAGGTGGAGATCATGGCCGATGCCGCGCATATTATTTTGACCCGGCCCGCACGGGATTTCACCGGTCATTTCTGCATTGATGACGAGGTGCTGAAATCGGCCGGTGTCACCGACCTGTCGCCCTATCGCTATGAAGGGGTGGAGGAAAAGGACTTGCTACCGGATTTCTTTGTCTGAAGCGGGGCGCGCTCAGGCCTTTCAGGCGGCCTGACGCAAGCCGAGGCGTCCCCAGATATCGGTGAGCGCACTCACCAGTTCCGCCATCATTGTATCATCATGGAAAGGCGAGGGCGTGATGCGCAGGCGTTCCAGCCCGCGAGGGACCGTCGGATAATTGATCGGCTGGATATAGATGCCGTATTCGTCGAGCAGCATATCGCTCGCCTGCTTGCAAAGCTCGGCATCATAAACCATCAGCGGCACGATATGGGTGACGGAGGGAAGGATCGGCAGCCCGGCATCGCTCAAAAGCTGTTTCAGCGTTGCGGCGCGCTCCTGATGGATGGCGCGTTCGATCCGGCTCGATTTCAGATGCCGCACACTTGCAAGGGCCCCCGCCGACATCACCGGAGAGAGCGTCGTCGTGAAGATGAAGCCCTTGGCGTAGGAGCGGATGGCATCGACGATATTGCGTTTCGCCGAGATGAAACCGCCGACGACACCGAAAGCCTTGCCGAGCGTGCCTTCGATGATGTCGATCCGGTCCATCAGGCCTTCGCGTTCGGCAACACCGCCGCCGCGCGGACCGTAAAGGCCAACCGCATGAACTTCGTCCAGATAGGTCATGGCATTATAGGCGCGGGCGAGATCGCAGAAATCGCGGATCGGCGCGATATCGCCATCCATGGAATAAACGGATTCGAAGGCAATGACTTTCGGGCGGGATGGAGCGATTTTTTTCAGTTTCTCTTCCAGATCGCGGACATCGTTATGACGGAAGATGATCTTCTCGCAGCCCGAATGGCGCACCCCGTCGATCATCGAGGCATGATTGAGCTCATCCGACAGGATCACGCAGCCCGGAAGCAGCTTGCCGAGGGTGGAGAGGGTTGCATCGTTGGAGACGAATCCCGATGTGAAGACGAGCGCGGCTTCTTTCCGGTGCAGATCGGCAAGCTCGCGTTCCAGTTCGCAAATCATATGGGTGTTGCCGGAAATGTTGCGGGTGCCGCCCGCGCCGGCGCCGTAAGTATCCGTCGCCTGCTTGATTGCATCGAGGACTTTCGGATGCTGCCCCATGCCGAGATAGTCGTTGGAGCACCAGATGGTCACGTCCTGTTCGCTGCCATCTTCCAGAAAGCGTGTTGCTTTCGGAAACTCTCCGGCGTGGCGGCGCAATTCGGTGAAGACGCGATAGCGCCGCTCTTCCCTCAGGGCGTCGATCGCCTTGTCGAACATGCCATCGTAATCCATCGCACTTCCCTTTACCGGTTTCGTTCACGTGTAACGAACGGAAAATACCGAAAACAGATCGCCCCATGCAAGAGACAAAAGGTCGCATTCAGTCGGCTCCCGGCGGAGACGGGATATCAGGATGGCCTCAATGGGCCATAAAAACGGGAATCGGGCAACTTGAAAGCACTTCTTCCGTCACCGCGCCAAAGAACAGGCGGCGCAGGCGGCTTCGGGTATAGGCGCCCATAACCAGCAGATCGGCATCGCATTTTTCCGCCTGCGCAATCAAGGATTCGGCGGTTGATTTGCCTGAAGTGCCGGAAATCTCGCAACGGTCCGCCGTG
>SBHH01000289.1 GCA_006226265.1 Alphaproteobacteria bacterium
AGCTTTCGGGCGGACAGCAGCAACGCGTCGCCATTGCCCGCGCTCTCGCAATGGAACCGGAAATCATGCTGTTTGACGAGGCAACCTCCGCCCTCGATCCGGAGCTTGTCGGCGAAGTGCTGGAAACAATGAAAGAGCTTGCCGATGAAGGCATGACCATGCTGATCGTCACCCATGAACTCGGCTTCGCCTATACGGTCGCAGATCGGGTGCTGTTCCTGTCGGAGGGACGCATTCTGGAACAGGGTCCACCTGCCGATGTTCTGATCCGTCCGAAAGAAGCAGGCACCAAAAGCTTCCTCAAAGGCCACGGCTCCTTCCGCCTTCCTGAATCTCAACTGGATTAACAAAAAAATGAACCAAACAACGAATGTCCATGGCCACAGTACTCATGACGCGGAAGAAGATGCGCGAAACCGCAATATCTGGATCTATGTGAATGGCGAGATCGTCCCCCGAGATGAGGCCAAGGTATCAGTTTATGATTCCGGCTTCATGCTCGGCGACGGTATGTGGGAAGGAATGCGGCTTTATAACGGCACATGGGCCTTCTTTGACGATCATATGGACCGTCTGTTTAACAGCTGCAAGGCGATATCGCTCGATATCGGTCTCGATCGGCAGGGGGTCGCCGATGCGCTTGCCCGGACCACCGAGGCAAACGGGATGACGACCGATGTACATTGCCGACTGATGGTCACGCGGGGCGTCAAGGCAAAGCCCTTTCAGCATCCGTCCCTGTCCTGTTTCGGCCCGACGGTGGTGATCATCATGGAGCATTCGAAACCGGCCGCCCATTTGCAGGCGAAAGGTATTCGCCTTGCAACCGTGCCGCAGATCCGCGGCCTGCCAATGACGCAGGATGCCAAATATAATTCTCATTCGAAGCTGAACTGCATCATTGGTTGCCTGCAAGCCGAACAGGCCGGGGCCGATGAAGGGCTGATGCTGGATCCGCACGGCTTTGTAAACACGACAAACGCCTGTAACTTCTTTATTGTGCGAAAAGGCGAAGTCTGGACATCAACGGGGGATTATTGCATGAACGGCGTAACACGGCAGAAAGTCATCGATCTTTGCCGCGCCAACGGCATTCCCGTGTTTGAAAAGAACTATTCGCTTTATGAGGCATATGGAGCCGATGAAGCCTTTCTGACAGGCACGTTTGGCGCCCAGACTCCTGTTTCCGAAATTGACGGGAAAATAATTGGAAGTTATGACGGTCTCGGCCCTGTTACGGCCCGGCTTCAAACCCTATATCGCGAGTTGATTGCACAAGTCACCGGAAGCTGATTAATGAGCTTGCTTGGAAATATCAAGCCGATCGATGATCGAACAATTCGCCGGCAGGTCGTTCAAAAGCTGAAGGACCTTATCGTCGCGGGCAAGCTGGAACCCGGACAGCGTCTGACGGAACAGGAACTCGCACGCTCTTTGGGCGTCAGCCGCGGGCCTCTTCGCGAAGCCATCCGGGAGTTGATCGATATTGGCCTGCTGACGAGCATCCCCTACAAGGGATTGTTCGTTCGCTCCTTCGATCGCAAGGATCTGGAAGAGATTTATTCCCTTCGCACGGCACTGGAACAATTCGCTTTTCAGCAATGCTGGAATTTGCGAACGGAAAAATCACTGGCGGATTTGCGTCAGCGAAACCACAATCTGATCGAGACCGTCGATCGGGGCGCTGATCCGGAACGGGCAATCGAGGAAGAGCTGATTTTGCATGGCTGGTGCTATGAGCTTGCCAACCATACCCTGCTTCTGCGAGCCTGGGAACGCTTAAAGCCCAATCTTCAATTTTACTTTTCCTTGCATCAGCAAGCGCATTCCCGCGCCGGTCCGTTCCGGCAAGCGCACGAGGTTTATGTTGCCCTGGCCTGCGGAAATGATCTGGAGGCGATGCTGGCGCATCTGGCAGACCATATGCGCCAGGGCCTTGAAACGACAATAAGCCGCCTGGAGACACCGGATATCCCAAAAGCATAACAAGTGCGAACAGGAAGAACCCCGGCTAGGGGGTCGCCCGCTTTTCAAAGTCTTTACAACATCTGGCCGCCCGAAACTTCGATACGCTGGCCCGTCATCCATTGACTTCCCGAGACGAGCAACCCGGCAATAGCTGTCCCGATGTCGTCCGGCAGCCCGACGCGCCCCATGGCCGTATTCGATGCAATCTGTTGATTGAGTTCCGGTGTATCCCGCACCACGCCCCCACCGAAATCTGTCTCGATGGCCCCTGGCGCAATGGTGTTGACCGCAATTTTCCGTCCTGCAAATGCAGCCGCCTGATAGCGCGTCATCACTTCCACGGCACCTTTCATTGCCGAATAGGCATCATATCCGGCCAATGTCATCCGGGTGAGCCCACTGGATACATTCAATATGCGCCCACCATCCTCAATCAGATCCGAGAGGCACTGGGTAAGAAAGAATGGCCCTTTCAAATGCACCGAATACATATCATCCAGCTCCGCCTCCGCCGTTTCGTGAAAGGGCTTGAAGATGCCGTGGCCCGCGTTGTTTACGAGATAGTCGAAGCTTTCGCGTCCGAACGCCTCCTTCAGAACCTGGACAAGTCTTTCCCGAAATTGCGGGAAGGTTTGTATATCAGCGACATCGAGCTGCAGGGCGGCGGCCCGCCCGCCGTTGTTGTTGATTTCATCCACAACCTCTGCGGCTTCCGTTTTTTTGCTGCGGTAGGTGAGCACGACACCCGCGTCTGATTTCGCGAGATGCTGCACGGCATTTTTTCCAAGGCCACGACTGCCTCCGGTTATAAGAGCAATTTTCCAAGACATGAGATTCTCCTTATTTTGTCTACGAAAAAGCTTACAAAACCGGAAAAGCGTGCGCATGCCCATGAATACTTAATATTTGCCTATTCCTCCAAACTTTATGGAATTCCGCTCGATATTTCTTTTCAATCTCGAAAAATCCTCTTACCTTAAAGAAATGAACAAGAATTTCACTTCACGCGTTATCGCCTACGCGGACAGCCGCGGACTTTCGGACGCGCCGACATCAACCGGTATCGGCGGGCTTTCGATTGTGCGTGCCCGCGCACCTTCCGAGTTGATGAACACGCTTTATAGCCCCCTTCTTTGTTTCGTCCTCCAGGGAAAAAAGGAAACGGCCTTCGGAGATAAAACCGTCACTTTCGGCGCGAACGATACGCTTATTGTCAGCACCCATATTCCGACGGTCAGTCAAGTGACAGCTGCATCACCCCTGGTGCCTTATGTATCCTTGGCAATTGAAATCGATCTCGGCATTATCCGGGCTCTTCAGGCGGAGCTAGAGCTTGACGGCAGCACCTCCTCCGAGACAGCCTCCATCGTCTCCGGCGCCAGCGGTGATGAGCTTGCAAATGCTCTTCAGCGTCTGTTCGACCTTCATGACCGGCCGTCCGCCGAGCAGAGAATTGTCGCCCCATTGCTTGTGCGGGAAATCCATTTCCGCATGCTGTTCGAAAGGCACAGTGGCATGCTGCGCCGTCTCGCGCGGCCGGATAGCCACGAAAGCCGGATAAATCGTGCCATTTTAAAACTTCAAAAGGACTACGCTCAACCGATTGCCGTTCAGGAACTTGCAGCGCGCGCCGGCATGAGTCCATCGAGCTTTCACGAACATTTCAAGGCCGTCACGGCGAAAACGCCGCTGCAATTTCTAAAGGATTTGCGGCTGCTTATCGCACAACAGAAACTCTCATCGAGCACGATGCAGGTATCGGCAGTCGCTTTCGACGTGGGTTATGAAAGCGTCACACAGTTCAGCCGCGAATATGCCCGCAAATTCGGCCATCCGCCGAGCCACGAGAAAAGGCAGGCCGCATAAGTGCTCCTGTCGAAACCCCAAAGGGCACGCGGCTGATCTTAACCTACCCGCCTTCGTGTGCTTCACCCCTCCAAAATAACTCTCAAATGGAGAGCATTCTGCTTTTGATATCGCTCAAATATATTCTGCAAATCCGCGTGCTGCAGATTCGAATTCCTCCTTCAGCACAATAATTTCCCATTGCGCGTTGACGGATTTCTCCTTGCGGAACTATGTTCTAATAACCCTCGACTATCCTATAAACGGAGCAAACGCGTGATATTGGCTTTTGGAGCATTTCTGGGATTTACTTCCGTCGCTTTCGGCGCCTATGCAGAGCATGGTCTAAGAGCGAGCGTTGCCGAGGAAGATTTTCGCTTTCTGATGACAGCGGTGCGCTATTGCCAAGTGCATGCTGTCGTCATT
>SBHH01000280.1 GCA_006226265.1 Alphaproteobacteria bacterium
CAGGCCCTTATCACCGAGGTGGATGATAATATCGCCCGCATTGTGGCGGAGCTGAAATCGTCAAACCGCTATGATGAGACCCTGATCATCATCACCTCCGATCATGGGGAGCAACTGGGCGATCATTATCTCTTCGGCAAGCTCGGCTTTTATGACCAGAGCTTTCATATTCCGCTGCTGATCAAGCCGCCGAAAAGCTGGGGCGCGGTCACGGGCGGGCAGGTCACGGATTTTACCGAATCCGTCGATATCATGCCGACGATTTTGGAAGGGCTGGGCCTTCCCGCTGCGCGCCAATGCGATGGAAAGTCCCTGATGCCTTTCCTGAAAGGGGAGACGCCGTCCAGCTGGCGCGATGCGGTCCATTGGCTCTTTGATTTCCGCGATCCCTTAAGCAAGCGGGCGGAAAATTTCTTCGGTCTGCCGTCGTCCGATTTGAACCTTCTCGTCCGGCGCGATGCGGATTTCAAATATGTCCATTTCGCGAACCTGCCGCCGCTTCTCTTTGATATGCGGAATGACCCGGAGGAAACCCGTAATCTTGCGGAAGAGCCGGATTATCAGGCCGTGGTGCTTGATTATGCGCGGGAGCTTCTCTCCTGGCGGATGCGCCATGAATATCGCGAACTGGTCGATCTTCTAGCATCGGAGGAGGGGCTGGTCGGCGCATGAGGGAAGACACGGAAGAAACCCGGCAATCGCTCATCGATGCCATGCGGCGGATGAATGTTCTCGGTATCAATCAGGGTACGTCGGGAAATGGCAGCATTCGCGTGCCGGGCGGTTATCTCATCACGCCATCGGGCCTTTCCTATGAGGCTCTAACGCCTTCGGATATCGTTTTCATGCAGGATGACGGGAAAGCGGTCGGCAAGCATAATCCCTCCAGTGAATGGCGCTTTCATCATGATCTGATGGCGGCGCGGCCCGATTTTGGCGCGATCCTGCATAGCCATGGAAAGGGCGCGATGAGCATTGCCTGCCACCGGATGGATATCCCGCCGTTTCACTATATGATCGCACTCGCGGGCGGCAATACCATCCGCTGCGCCGATTATGCGACCTTCGGCACGCAAGAGCTTTCAGATAACGCCCTTAAGGCGATGGAGGGACGGAAAGTCTGCCTCCTCGCCAATCACGGCCTGCTGGTGGGCGAAAAGACCATCGAGCGGGCGCTTGCCCTCGCGGTCGAGGTGGAGACGCTTTGTGAAAGCTACTGGCGCTGCCTGCAGATCGGCGATCCGGTGCTGTTGTCGGACGCCGAAATGGCGGCGGTACGCGTGCAGTTCGACAAGGGCTATGGCATACCGCCGGAGGAGGAATAAAAATGGAACAATATGTCATCACCGCCCGTTTCGATGTGAAGCCCGGCTTTGAAGCGGCCTTCATGACGGAAATGAAGCAGCAGGCGGAGGATACGGTGCGCGAAGAAGCGGGGTGCCTCTATTTTGATGTCTGCACGGCGGCGGATAACCCTGCAAGTATCTTCCTTTACGAGATTTACGCCGATGAGGCGGCCTTTGAAGCGCATCTCAAAACGCCCTATTTCACCGCCTTTTTCGAAAAGATGCAGCCCTGGCTTGAAAAGAGTGAAATCGGCAAATGGCACCGGCTTTAGGCAGAAAAGCCTATCGCCGCCCGTTAAAATTCGCTAGAAAAATTTCCAACAATAACCGCGAGGATAAAAAATGCCAAAGACGATCTCCAAAGAGGAATTCCTGAATTCGGTCGGCACGGAATATGGACCCGGTGAATGGTTCAAAGTCGATCAGGACCGCATCGACCTTTTCGCGAAAGCGACCGACGATTACCAGTTCATTCATGTCGATCCGGAAAAGGCCAAGGAAACGCCGTTTGGCACGACCATTGCCCATGGTTTCCTGTCGCTGTCCCTGCTGGCCGCGCTTGTACCGCAGGTCCAGCCGAAACCGGAAAATGTGAAGATGGGCATCAACTATGGCCTCGACAAGCTTCGCTTTCTGCAGCCCGTAAAGGTCGGCAGCGAAATCCGTGTCCGCGTCAAGATGCTGAGCGTCGATGAAAAACGCCCGGGGCAGATCCTCGCGAAAACCGAGGTGACCGTCGAGATCAAAGGCGAGGAAAAGCCCGCCCTGATCGCCGAATGGCTCGGCATGACCTTTTTAAACGATTGAGAATTTAAAACTGATCCTGAAGGAGTGAGTATGACTATTCGGTTTGATGACAGGGTGGCGATCGTCACCGGTGCGGGGAACGGTCTTGGCCGCTGCCATGCGCTTGGCCTGGCCGCGCGGGGCGCGAAGGTGGTTGTCAATGACCTGGGCGGTTCCGTTGACGGCAGCGGCGGATCGTCCGACGCGGCGAAGGCCGTCGTGGCCGAGATCGAGGCTGCGGGCGGTGAAGCCATCGCCAATGGCGCGAACGTCACCAAGATGGACGAGGTCAAGGCCATGGTGGCCCAGGCCATGGATAAATGGGGCCGCGTCGACATTCTTGTGAATAACGCGGGCGTCCTCCGCGACAAGTCCTTCACTAAGGTGGAGCTCAACGATTTCGGTTTCGTTCTCGATGTGCATCTGATGGGCTCGGTCAATTGCTCGAAAGCCGTCTGGGACATCATGCGCGAACAGAATTATGGCCGTATCGCCATGACCACGTCCTCGAGCGGGCTGTACGGTAACTTCGGCCAGACCAACTACGGCGCAGCAAAGATGGGTGTGATAGGCCTTCTGAACACGCTGGTGTTGGAAGGCGCGAAATACGGGATCAAGGTAAACGCGCTGTCGCCTTGCGCGGCAACCCGCATGACGGAAGACATCATTCCGGAAAACCTGCTGGAACTGCTGACGCCCGAATCCGTGACGCCTGCGCTTCTTTATATCGTGTCGGAGGATAGCCCGAACCGGACCATCATCACGGCGGGTGCGGGCACTTATGCCCGGACGATCATCAATGAGACGGCCGGTAAATGGTTCCCGAATGAGGACCAGACGCCTGAAAAAATCGCTGAATTCTGGGCCGAGATTTCCGATCCGGCCACCCAGAAGGAATATACCAGCGGGAATGACCAGACGACCAATATGCTGACCAAGGCCGCGAATGGCCTTGGCATCAAGATCTAAGCTAGCTCGCTTAACAGGGTACGAACCTCAACCCGCCGTTCATTTCAGAAACGGCAGGTTGAGGTTGTGCTCCCTCGCACAAGAGATCGCATCCTCATATCCGGCATCCGCATGGCGCATGACGCCCGTCGCCGGATCGTTGAAGAGAACGCGGGCAATCCGCTCATCGGCTTCCTTCGTGCCATCACAGACAATGACCATACCGGCATGCTGCGAGAAGCCCATGCCGACGCCGCCGCCATGATGCAGGCTGACCCAGGTCGCGCCGCTTGCGGTGTTGAGAAGCGCGTTTAGAAGCGGCCAGTCGGAGACAGCGTCCGATCCGTCGCGCATGCCTTCCGTCTCGCGGTTCGGGCTTGCGACCGAGCCGCTGTCGAGATGATCGCGGCCGATGACAACGGGGGCAGAAAGCTCGCCCGTCCGCACCATTTCATTGAAGGCGAGGCCGAGGCGGTGACGCTGCCCCAATCCAACCCAGCAGATGCGCGACGGCAGGCCCTGGAACTTGATCCGTTCCTTCGCCATGTCGAGCCAGTTGTGAAGATGCGCATCGTCCGGGATGAGTTCCTTCACCTTCGCGTCGGTCTTGTAGATATCTTCGGGATCGCCCGAAAGCGCGGCCCAGCGGAACGGCCCGATGCCCCGGCAGAAGAGGGGGCGGATATAGGCCGGGACGAAGCCTGGGAAGTTGAAGGCGCTGTCTACCCCTTCTTCCAGCGCGACCTGGCGGATGTTGTTGCCGTAATCGACGGTCGGGATGCCGCGCGCCTGGAAATCGAGCATGGCCTGGACCTGAACGGCCATGGATTTCCGCGCGGCCTTCTCGACCGCCTTCGGATCGGAGACGCGTTTTTCTTCCCATTCCGCAAGGGTCCAGCCCTGCGGCAGATATCCGTTCACCGGATCATGGGCGGAGGTCTGGTCGGTCACGAGATCGGGCATCATGTCGCCCGCAAGAATTTCCGGGAAGATGTCGGCGGCATTGGCGAGCAGGCCAACGGAGACGGCTTTCTTGTTCTCGCAAGCCTCGCGGATGATCTGAAGCGCTTCTTCCAAGGTATCGGCTTTCTGGTCGAGATAGCCGGAGCGGAGGCGGAAATCGATGCTGCTCGGCTTGCATTCAACGGCGAGCAT
>SBHH01000013.1 GCA_006226265.1 Alphaproteobacteria bacterium
AGCGATTCCAGGATTTCTCCCTGATCGTTAAAACGTACGACACATCCGATATTCAGATTGGGATAGAGCCATTGATCCGGCGCGATCCGACGTGCCATGCGACGGCGAAATTTTGGCATCCTGAGCGCCACGTCCAGTGCCGGCGAACGCATGCCCATGATCGCCACCCAGTAGGTACCATCCGATGCCCGGTTGATATTGTCCGGATAGCCGGGAAGCTGATCCACCAGACGTTCCATCTTGCCGGCTTTCGGCCCGGATACCCAAAACCTGTTGACCCGACAACCCCAGCTTTCCGCGAACAGGATCGACTGGCCGTCATGAGACGTACAAATTCCGTTCGGGAAGGTCAGATTGCGAAGCGCAGTATGGGTTTTTCCGGACTTGGGATCGTAGCAGATAATCCGGCCGTTCCCCCGGCTTTCCAGTGCGTCCACGGGCCAGTCATGCATTTCATAGCGAATGGTTGCCTCGCTGAAATAAATCCGTCCGTCGGGAATGATGTCCAGATCATCAGCAAGACGTAAGCGGGAATCATCTACCACAGAGAAGGGGGTACGGTTCGTCTCATCTGTCACCTTGCTGACCTGCCGGTCCTTGTTGATCTTGTAAAGCCCCATGCCGCCGACGCAGACCAGCAGGTTCCGATCTTTATCAAACGTCATCCCTAGAGGCGAGCCGCCGATATGGGCATACACTTCCCAAGATTTATAATCGGGCGGGGAGAAGCGGACGATGTCACCATGACGGGTGCCGCAAAAGAGATAATCCTGATCGTCGAGAATGACATCTTCAGGTGATTCCACTTCCCCAAGGCCAATTATTTCAACATCTCCGAGCCGGTCATTGATCTGAAGCGCACCATCGATGGTGGAGCGGGGTTTTGGCAGCTCGATCAGAGTTGGCGAGACATATACCTTATTCAGAAGCTTATTGCGGTTCTTGAGCCAGCGGACATCGACAAATACCGCGAATAAAAGCGTGAGGCCCAATACCATAGGACCGGAGCCGCTATTCAGCCCGAGCCGCAGCACGCCGTTAGTCATAACCAGAACAATCACAGCACCCATCAGGGCCTTGACCACCGATCCGCGGCCGCCGCCGAGACTATTTCCACCCAGAACCGCTGCTGTGAGGGCAGAGATCTCAAGGCCCATACCGGTATCCGTACCGGCGCCACTCAAGCGGGCGGCATAGAGAATTCCGGCAAGACCGCAAAGCATTCCGGAAATTGTGTAGGTTGAACAAACGATCGCTCGGACAGGTAGGCCGATATTATGGGCTGAGCGCCGCGAACCGCCAATGGCCATGGCGCGCCAACCGGGGCGGCTGCGGGTCAATAGGATGTGCCCGATAAGAGCAACGACGATCAATACGGCAAAGCTGAACGGAAGACCTCCGACACCGCCCATACCCATAAGGTCCCAGAAAGGCGCCTCATAAAAGCTCATTGACATGGCCTGGACATATTTTAGCAACAGCATGTCGACGATCGCACGGACAATGATGAGGGTGACAAGCGTGGTCAGAAAGGCGCGCAAACGGAGATAGCCGATCAGCACTCCGTTCACCAGACCAACAAATCCGGACGTAAGAATAACAACAGGTATGGCAATCCACATGGGCCAATGGGCCAGATTGAGCAGGGCCAGGGTCAGGAAGTTAGCGAGTGCGAAATTGGAGCCGACACTAAGATCAATCCCGCCAACGATGATCACAATCATCATGGCAAGGCAAACCAGTGCAAATTCCCCGTACTGGCGCGATAGAATTTCCAGATTTCCCGATGAGAAGAAATTCGGAATGAGAGACCCGAAGACTGCGACTACGGCGATCAGCACCAGAAACGGAATAGCATTATCAATCCACTTTTTGGTCAGGATTTCGCCAATCAGATGATCCGGAAGCAGCCGGTATCTGAGTTTCGTCAATGTAGATGCTTGCGCCAAGACTCATCCCTCAGTTTCGTATTATTTTTTGACATTTCAGAGAGTGTCGACGCAGCCAGGTTCCAAGCTGCGCCGACGAGGGAGGAGCTACCGCAAAAGTTTTGCGTAGTTCTGGGGATCCCAACAGGTACCGTCGCGAACGTCCTCCTTGGTCATCACGAATGTTGGGGAATAAATCTGAGTCTTGATCTTTCCGCCGCCCTGCCCGTTCTGCAGGGCAACCATGATGGCGGTCCAGGCGTCACGTCCCATGCCCGGTGCATTATAATTGATAACGGCGGAGAACGTTCCGTCCTTCAACCGGTCACAGGTGCTCTGGGCGCCGCCGCCGGAGGTGACGAAGTAAACCTGGTCCGATTTGCCTGCTTCCTTGATGGCTGCACCGGTGCCGACACCCTGGCCGTCCCAGACGTCAATCACGCCGCAAAGGTCCGGATTTTGCTGCAGCACCGTCTCCGTAATCGCGCGGGCCTTGGAAGCGTCCCAGTCAGCGGCCTGACTGGATACGACCTTGATCTCCGGATGTTCGGCGAAGACCTTTTTGATACCCTGGATCTGGAAATAGCTGACGCCGCCGGTCAAGACACCCTGAACCAGCGCTACCTTGTGAGACGTACTGGTGTCCGCGCCACATTTTTTCAGCATCATATTGGCCGTCTGCTCACCAAGCGCAATGAAGTCAGGCCCGACAAAGGCGTCCGTCTGCACGGCGCCCTGCATATTCATCTGAACAACAATGATGCCCTTTTTGTTGGCGACCTTGAGAAGCCGGGCGAGGGACTGGGTGTCCGGGTTCTGCGTAACGATCACATCCGGATGTTCTGCAATCAGGGATGTCAGGCCCTGAGACATGGCGTCGGTGCTCCAGTTCGGATCCTGGGAGGTAAACTCCATCCCGTAACGCTCAGCTTCCGTCTTTATTACGCCCCCCCAAGCCTGAGCCAGGTCAAAGCCAAGCGAAATCGGAAGATAGGCTATTTTTTTGCCTTTAAGCGATTCAAGTGCCGGTCCCCGAAAGGGGTCATTCAGCTCTTGGGCGCGCACCGTCAAGGCACCCAGCGTCAAGGACGCCAGTGCTGCGGTCAACAGACCGAAACGAAGAATGGATTTCATTTTTTCCTCCCTTTAAATTTCACTTTTATTGATTGATTAGCATCGCTACAGGCCGTCAAATATCTCCCTGCTGGCCCGTTTGCTCATCGCGCGGATTAATGATGCTGTCCGCAACAACAGCAAGCAGAAGGATCAAGCTCTTGATCACATTTTGTAGGGTGTACTGGATATCCATGATCGTCATGCCGTTGACCAACACACCGATCAGAAGTGTACCGACAATCACGTTGCGCACATTGCCGCGCCCCCCGCTTAAGCCAACACCGCCGAGGACGACAACGAGAATGACGTCATAGATCATGTTCGAATTTACAACGCGGGTGTTCATCGCCTGTACAGACATCGCCGTGAGAACGCCCGCGGCAAAGGCAATCCCCCCGGAAATCACATATTGCGATACCAGGATCGGCCGCACCGGAATGCCCGTGATGCGCGCCGCCGGAAGATTGTCACCAATGGCGTAGATGAAGCGTCCAGGCTTCGTATAGCGGAGGAATAAAAACGTGATAAGCACGAGGATGCCGGCCACAATGATTGGCATCGGTATGCCGAGGAACCTTCCCTGGCCAAGTTCCAATACCCAGCCGAAATCAGAAGGCACATAGACAACATCTGTACCGGTAATGAGATGTGCACGACCAAATCCGTAAATCAATGTTCCCATCGCAAGGGTCGCAAATAACGAGGGTATCTCGGCATAGGCGATCAGAATGCCGGTAATAAGGCTCACGCCGAGTGCAAAACAGAAGCCGATTGTCAATGCCCAGCCGACCGGAACCCCTGTTTCAGAGAGTTGTATGGCCCAGGCGACCGATATCGCCATGTTGGCGACCAGCGACAGATCGATGCCGCGCCCGAGCACAACAACCAGCATGCCTAGCCCCAGAATTCCGAGTACCGACACACTCCGGATCAGTGCGAGAATGTTATTCGTAGCAAGAAAATTGTTCAGGGTGAGAGCAAATAGTATGAAAAGACAGACTGTCAGCAGGAATACAATTCGTTCCTGATTCAAATGGCGGAATTCACCCTTGAATTTCATCTGATCTCCCCTTTCCAAGCCAACAGTTCCCTTGCTGTTTGTCGGCAGAGGCGCCGGAAGACGCCTCTGCCCAATGGCTTGTTTTTTTTATTTTTGCAGGG
>SBHH01000189.1 GCA_006226265.1 Alphaproteobacteria bacterium
ATTCAGCTTTCCGCGCCGGTAGCGATTGCCGGCGCGGCTTTCACCTGAATCGGATTTTCGGAAGTGTGGTGAGCAATGGGTGAGGCAATAGTTGGCCCTTCGATGTCGGGCGGCCTGAGTGTGGTGGCAAATGGTCTTCGGCGGATACTGGACTGGCCGGGCCGGATTTCAATTTACGTGGGAGCCGCCGCGCTCGTGTCCATGGTGGCGATCACGGTTGCCGACGTGGCGATGCGAAACCTGTTCTCGCAAGTGATCCCGGGCAGCCTTGAATTGACCGGGCTTCTGACCATTCTGGTCACTTTGTCGGCGGTCGGGGTTGTCGAAATCGAAAGAAACCATATTCAGGTCGATCTGCTGCTCCGCGTCATGCCCGAGGCCATGCGAAAGCCCGTTATCGCCGGGGCGCTGATGTTCTCGCTTATGATCACCGTTGTGACTTTCATGCAGGTGCTTAACCAAACGCAGTATATCATGTCCAACCGTATTGTTACGGGGGTTCTTGCCTTGCCGGAATGGCCGTTCGTTCTTGGCGCCGCCGTTTTCATAGGGTTATTTGCGGTTGCCTTGCTCGCCAATTTTGTGGCGGCCCTTGCCGATGTGATGGCGTTAAGGGAGGTGCGGGCGCATGCAATATTGATCGTGTGGATTTTGGCCGTTGCCGCCGTCACCTGGTTCTGTTTCCGGCCCGAATGGCTGCAGGCGCATATCTCTCCCGAAATGCGGGGGTTTCTGACGATTGCGCTCTGCTTTGCCCTGATTTTTCTCGGGGTGCATGTCGCGGCCGCCATGGGGGTCACCGCCCTTGTCGGCATCAGCCTTTTAATTGCTCCTGTTGCCAGCCTGACCAGTCTCGGGACAACCGTCATCGATGTGGTGAGCGACCAGACCTGGAGCGTTGTGCCGCTCTTTACCTGGATGGGCCTGCTGGTTGTCGCCTCCGGTTTCGCGCGGGAGCTTTACCGTTCTGCCTATCGGTGGATCGGTCATTTGCCCGGCGGCCTTGCCTCGGCCAGCACCGTCGCCTGCGCGGGGCTTTCCTCCATCGTTGGCGATACGCTCTCCGGTGTCTACAGCATGGGGTCCATTGCGCTGCCAGAGATGCGTTCCTATGGCTATGACATGAAGCTGGCGACCGCGTCTATCGCCTGTGCCGCGACCATTGGCGTCATGATCCCGCCCAGCATTGCCTTTATCATCTATGGCATGATCACAGAGGTGTCGATCGGCAAGCTCTTTATTGCGGGGCTTCTGCCGGGCATCCTGTTTGCAGCGATCCTGATTACACTCATCACTGTCCGGGCCATGCTGAACCCTGACCTCGCGCCGCGGGGAGAGACAAGCAGCTGGAAGGAACGGTTGCAGTCCAGCAAGGATATCTGGCCCATTCTGCTTTTGATGCTGCTGGTGCTTGGCGGGATTTATGCCGGACTTGTCACGCCGAACGAAGCTGCAGGGCTCGGCGTCTTCGGCGCCCTTGTCATCGCGCTTGCCACAGGCCGGCTGACGCTGGCCGCCTTCTGGCAATCCATCACCCAGACCCTACGGCTTACTGCCGGCATCATTATCATTTTCATGTTCGCCATGGTGTTCAGCCGCTTCATCGCCATCAGCGGCTTGACCCAGCAGCTTGCCGATCTCGTCATTGGACTCAAACTTGGCACCTATCAGATCATTGGCGCTATTCTCCTGTTCTATGTCGTTATCGGCATGTTCATGAATGCGCTGCCTGCCCTGGTGCTTACCGTTCCGCTTTTCTATCCCGTCGCCATGGGGGCGGGGTTTGATCCGGTCTGGTTCGGGGTGCTGGTGGTGATCATGGTCGAGCTTGGTGTTGTGACGCCGCCCATCGGCGTCAATGTCTTCGCCATTTCAGCATTGGCCAAGGACGTGCCGATGTATAACATTTTCCGGGGCGTCCTTCCCTTCTGGATTGCCTATCTGGCGCTGATCGGACTGATTGTCTTCTTCCCTTCAATCGCCCTTTTCCTTCCGTCCCTTATGTAGGCCCGCCAGTTTTCCCGTGAGCGGCAGGGAAGGGCTTTGCAACAAAAAGATACCGCCGACGGCATGGCCGTCAGCGGTATCTCCGGGATGCTTATTGTGTTTTACTGGGACAAAGCATCCCTGAATTCTTTCAGGACTTCGCTGCCGGGTTTGCCGCGATCATCGAGATCCTTGGCCCATTCCGCCGCGACTTCATCCGAATGCTTTGCGAAGGAGGCGCGGTCAGCCTCGCTGAGTGTATGATATTCAATGCCCGCCTTCTGCATTTGCGCGATGGCATTGCCGACGCCTTCATCAATATTCTTGCACATAGTCGAGACCATGTTCTCGCTGGCCGTTGTCATGGCTGACTGCACATCAGCGGGAAGCTTTTCCCAGACGCCTTCATTGATGACGAAGGTCACGATGAAACTTCCGAAATTACCACCACGGGTTCCGTATTTGAGGAGGGACACCAGGTCATAGGAAATGACACTCTGGTTGGGGAAGATAAGCCCGTCCAATGTGCCGCGCGACAGGGATTCCCGAGTTTCCGTTGCTGTCATGCGAACGGGGATCGCCCCGATCTTGCGGGTGAAAATATCCATGGCGCCACCCGTGCTGCGAAGCTTGAGGCCGGCTGCATCGCCGGCATTCGTCACCTGTTTCTTCGCCGTATAAATCTGGTAGGGTTCCAGAACGAAGGCGTAGAGCAGATGAACCTTGTTGTTCGCATAATCCTGGGTCTTGATCGGTTCCTTGTTGGCGATTGTCCAGTAGGCATGCGTCCCCTCGCAGGAAGTTGCGAAGCTGCCTGGTAACTGCGCTACGCCGGAAAGCGGCATTTTATCCGACACATAGGAAACGCCAACATATCCGATGTCGGTGACCCCGTTTTGCGTAAGCGCCAGCATATCTTTCGCTTTTCCGAGTTGTTGGGCGGGGAAGTGGGCGAACGTGACTTTTCCGTTGGTCCGCTTCGTGACTTCCGCCATCCAGGGCTCGATTGACTGCTTCTGAATAAAATGCGACGTCGGGAACGAATGGGCGAAGCGAAGCTTGATTGCGTCATCTGCGAGAGACGGTTTTGCGGCTCCCCCAAGAGCGAGTGCTATCGCCGCCGCAAATGTGAATTTCGAAACGATTTTTTTCATTTTTCTCCCTTTCTGCCGCGCCTGAATATTGTATTTGAATGTGCCAATTGCTGGCCATCGCTGTATAGTGGCGCCAAATTATTGTTGTTACGGAGTTTGTTTGTTCCGTTATAGGTATAATATGCCATATTTGGAACAAATCAAGCCAAAGGGGAAGGCCTTGGATAAAAATGTCGCGAAAGGGCCGCGCTCGCCTGCGCGTGTCATGCAGCTGTTGGAAGAACTTGCCAGCGAAACGGAGGATCTCACGCTCGCCAAGTTGAGCGTGCGTCTTGATACGCCCAAGACCAGCCTGCTCAGCCTTTTACGCTCCCTTGAGGCGGAAGGTTATATCGAGGTCAACAACAAGGCCTATCGGCTCGGCGCGAAAGCGATCCGACTTGGCAATCTCATCAGCGCGAAGATGAAAGCCTGGTCATCCTTTCCGGCGGCCGTCCGCCCCTTTCTGCTCGCATTGTCCAGGGAGAGCGGTGAAACTACGCTGTCCGGTGTTATGGGGGAGGAGAAAAACCATGGCGTTTTCATAGATATGATCGAAGGTAACGGCAGTATTTATCTGGCCTCTGTTATCGGCGCCCGACGTCCGCTCTACTGCACATCATTCGGTAAGGCATTGCTTGCTTTCCAAAACATCAATTTTATTCACAGTTACATGACGGATATCGATCCAGTATCGCCCCTGACGGGAGAGCGATATTCGAAGGAGGAGATTTTGGCGGATCTCAGCACCATTCGCCGGACCGGCATCAGCATCACCATGGGCGATTCCGTGGAAGGGGCAGGCGGTGTCGCCGCGCCTGTGTTCGGATCGGACGGCGAGATCATGGGCTGCATTACGCTGGCCGCTCCCCTTGACCGGTTGAATGCAAATCTCAAGAAATACAGCGAATTGGCTCACGCTGCGGGCGAGCGGGCCTCTCAGTTCATGGGATATGCCCTGCCTTATCCGGGGTCAAAGGGATAATCGCCAGGCATTGCAATTCTGTTTGCAAAGTGCGGCCTTTGACGGAAAAGTCAGGGGCCGCGTTTTTATTTGAGCCTTCAATAATATGGACCTTTTGCCA
>SBHH01000023.1 GCA_006226265.1 Alphaproteobacteria bacterium
CCGGGGCATGACGGAGCAGCAGGTGATCGACGATGTGATGCTCGCCTCGGCCGCGACCAAGAAATTCACGACAATTGAACAGGTGGCGGCTCTTGCGCTTTTCCTCTGCAGCGAAGCGGCGGAAAATATCACCGGCAGCCTGCAGTCCATTGATGGCGGATGGACTGCGCAATAGGAACGGACAGGGTCATGACGAACGGAGCAATTGATTTCACCATCGAGGGCAAGGTCAAGGACCTTGGCGGATTTCGGGTGCGACGCCTTTTGCCGGTTGCCAAACGCCGGAGCGTTGGTCCGTTCGTCTTTCTCGATCACATGGGGCCGGCGACCCTGGCGCCTGGAAAGGGCATTGACGTCCGACCCCATCCGCATATCGGCCTTGCCACGGTCACCTATCTTTATGAAGGTTCCCTCATGCATCGGGACAGTCTGGGCTCGGTTCAGCTGATTACGCCGGGCGATGTCAATCTGATGACTGCCGGGCGCGGCATTGCTCATTCCGAACGGAGCGCAGAGGACACCAGGGAGGAGGCCGAGCCGATACATGGTCTTCAGCTCTGGGTCGCGCTTCCCACGGAGAAAGAGGAGATGGCGCCAGAATTCCTGCATGTCCCGAAGAAGGATTTGCCTGAAATCGGCGGTCCGGGCTGGACCGGACGGCTGGTTGCAGGTTTCCTCTTCGGGGCAACATCGCCTGTGGTGACGCAAAGCCCGCTTTTCTTCGCCGATCTTCGACTTGAGGCGGGGGCCGAACTTTCCTTTTCGCCTCAGTATGACGAGGCGGCGGTTCAGGTCACGGCGGGTGAGATCGAGATTGACGGAGAAACGGTTTCTGAAGGTAGCCTCGCCATTCTGAACCCGGGTGCCTTTGCCGTTTTCACAGCCAGGACGGATGCTATGGTTGCGGTTCTAGGTGGCGAGAAATTACCCGAAAAACACTTCATGTTCTGGAATTTTGTTTCCAGCCGTGAAGAACGGATCGAGCAGGCGAAAGAGGACTGGCGTCAGCAGAGGTTCGATAAAATCCCAGGCGAGACAGAATTCATCCCGCTGCCCGAATAAGCAATCGTTGCAGTTGACAGCGCCGCCGGACCCGGCTTTGATAATCATCCGGCCTTATAAGGGGAGGGCCGGGCAATCCGTTTCGTCTGTCCCCATAGAAAAACAATAAAAAGGGAGCGCTTATGAGCTGGGAAAAGGAAATCGAGGAGCTGAAAATCCGCCAGAAACTGGCCCTGAAGATGGGGGGCGAGGAGAAGGTCGCGCGCCATGTCAATGCGGGCAAGCTGACGGTTCGCGACCGGATCGAGAAGATGCTGGACAAGGACAGCTTCGAGGAGGTTGGCTCCGTTACCGGCAAGGCGGAATATAACGAGAAGGGCGAACTGGTCGATATGCAGCCGGCCAACCTGATCACCGGGCGGGGCCGGATCAATGGTCGGCGCGTTGTGATTGCGGGCGATGATTTCACGGTGCGGGGTGGCGCGAATGATGCGGGCATCCGCGAAAAGCTCATCCATGTCGAAAAGATGGCCAATGCCCTGCATCAGCCGTTGATCCGGCTGGTGGACGGCACGGGTGGTGGCGGCTCCGTCAAGACGATTGAGACGGAAGGCCGCACTTATGTTCCGGCCGTGAGCGGCTGGGAAGTCGTTGTCGATAATCTTTCCAAAGTGCCGGTGGTGGCGCTGGCACTCGGCTCGACTGCGGGGCTTGGCGCCGCGCGCGTTGCGGCCAGCCATTATTCCATCATGGTGAAGGAAACCTCGCAAATGTTCGTTGCAGGCCCGCCGGTCGTCGCCCGCACCGGAGAAACGCTCACCAAGAACGAGCTTGGCGGATCAGAAATCCATACCCGGAACGGTGCGGTGGATGATGAGGCGAAATCCGAGGAAGAGGCGTTTGAGAAGGCGCGGCGCTTTCTCTCCTATCTTCCCTCCTCGGTCTATGAACTGCCCGAACGCATTGCGCCGTCGGATGATCCCAACCGGTGCGAAGACTGGCTGATCGATGCCATCCCGCGCGATTCCCGCAAAGTCTATAAAATGCGCAAAATCGTCGAGGCTGTGGTCGATCAGGGAAGCTTCTTCGAAATCGGCAGGAAATGGGGACGGTCGGTCATCACAGGTCTTGCCCGGCTGGACGGCTGGCCCGTCGCGATCCTGGCGAGCGATCCCTATCACTATGGCGGGGCTTGGACGGCAGATGCTGCGCAGAAGGTTATGCGCTTCGTCGATATGGCTCAGACCTTCCATCTTCCTGTCGCACATCTTGTCGATATTCCGGGCTTCCTCGTTGGCCGTCAGGCGGAAGAACAGGCCACTATCCGTTACGGCGTCCGTGCCATGACGGCGGTCTTTCAGGCGACGGTGCCCTGGTGCGCCATTCTGGTACGCAAAACCTATGGCGTGGCGGGGGCGGCACATATGAATTCGTCGCGCTTCAACCTTCGCTATGCCTGGCCATCGGGCGACTGGGGATCGCTTCCCATCGCGGGCGGGCTGGAGGCTGCCTATAAATCGGAGCTTGAAGCTTCCGATGATCCGAAGGCGAAACTGGAAGAGATTGAGGAGCGGCTCAACCGGCTCCGCTCCCCTTTCCGGACAGCGGAACGCTTCATGGTGGACGAGATCATCGATCCGCGCGACACCCGGAAGCTGCTCTGCGACTTCGCCGAAATGGCGGCGCCTTTGCGTGAAACCGGCGTGCCGAGCTTTGGTGTTCGGCCCTGATCGGCCGAAAGGCGTAGTAAATTATCCTGATTTTCTTCTGATACGCAGCTCATTTTGATCTGTATTTTTAAGAAGATCAGGAAATAAGTTTCTTTTAACGGATCAGTTTGGGCACAAAGGCTGCCTGCATGAGTATAAGATACGGCCGGTTTTCATTCTCGTGAAAGAGGGAAAAAATGGCTCGCAGCAAAGCTCAAAACCTCAGAAAAGCAATTCGTGACAACTACCTTGCGGATGAGGCTAAAGTCGTGACCGGCCTTATCAAGGGGCTGTCACTGGAGGAGGCGGAGCGAAGCGCCATTGCGGATAAGGCGGCTGAGTTCGTTCGGGATTTGCGCGCGACCGCAAGCCCGGGCGTCATGGAAACCTTTCTTGGTGAATATGGCCTGACGACGGAGGAAGGGATTGCCCTCATGTGCCTTGCCGAGGCCTTGCTCCGTGTGCCTGACGATATCACCATGGACGCCCTGATCAGCGACAAGATTGCGCCCGCGGACTGGAGCAAGCATCTCGGCCATAGCGCCTCTCCGCTCGTCAATGCTTCCACCTGGGGCCTGATGTTGACGGGCAAGGTGGTGCATCCGCTCGGCCGGAATCGTGTGGATGTCGCTGCCCAGCTTCGCAAGCTTGTCCGGCGGCTGGGGGAGCCTGTCATCCGCCGCGCCGTCAGCCAGTCGATGAAGGTTCTTGGCCATCAGTTTGTGCTCGGCCGCAATATCCGCGAGGCAATGACCCGCGCCCGCGGGATGGAGGCCAGGGGCTACAGCTATTCCTATGACATGCTGGGGGAGGCTGCGCGCACATCCGAGGATGCGCAACGTTATTTCATGTCCTACGCCAAGGCGATTTCCACCCTGTCGGAGGAAAGCAAAAGCTCGGATATCCGGATGAACCCCGGTATTTCGGTCAAGCTGTCGGCGCTTCATCCGCGCTATGAATATACCCAGCGCGAGAGGGTGATGGATGAGCTGGTGCCCCGCTTGTCGAGCCTCGTCTTCCAGGCGAAAAATGCCAACATGGGCTTTAATATAGATGCGGAGGAGGCGGACCGGCTTGATCTCTCCCTCGATGTGATTGAGGCGGTGCTGGAAAGCTCGGATCTGAAAGGTTGGGACGGGTTCGGCGTGGTCGTGCAGGCCTATGGCCCGCGCACAGGCCCGGTCCTCGACTGGCTCTATGATCTTGCGAAAAGGCTTGACCGGCGGATCATGGTCCGGCTGGTGAAAGGCGCTTATTGGGATACCGAAATCAAGCTCGCGCAAGTGATGGGCTATCCCGCCTATCCCGTCTATACCCGAAAGGCCGCAACTGATGTGAGTTACCTCGCTTGCGCGCGGAAGCTCCTTTCCATGACGGACCGGATTTATCCGCAGTTCGCGACCCATAATGCCCATTCCATCGCGGCAGTTCTGTACATGGCGGGCGATGAGGATAATTTCGAGTTTCAGCGCCTGCACGGCATGGGCGA
>SBHH01000197.1 GCA_006226265.1 Alphaproteobacteria bacterium
CGGCAGGAACCGCAGTTCGTTCCGGCCCTGACACATTGGCCGACGGCGGCCAGCGAGGCACAGCCTTTCTGTGATATCGCCGCCACGATCTGATTGCGGCCAACGGAGAAGCAGGAACATACGATGGCCCCGATATCCTGTCCGCCCTCTCCGGGGCGTCCCGCGAGCAATTCATAACGGTTTATCTTGCTCTGGGTGATCGTATTAAATTGGCCAATCAGCCAGCTTCGCGAAACCGGAACCGGCTCCCGTGACAGATAGAGGATGCCCTTCGTTGTGTTGCCATCAAAGATCGCAAGGCGAAACTCGTTCCTGCTCCTGTCGTGATAATCAAGAAATTCCCCATCCCTCAGTATTTCCCGCGCCAGATTGGCGAAATCGGCGGCCGGGTCTTCGATCGCCAGTTCGATGCGCCACCCGCCGTCACATTTTGATATGGCCCAATAGTCAAACTTCGATAAATCCGGCTTTTCGCGGGTTAGCGCAAATCCGTAATGGCTTACCGGAAATCTTTTGACCGAACAGGGAATGTTTTTACTTGCCGGCTGTCCGGAATGGGGATCCGTCAATGTGGGCACCAGAATATTTGCCCGGGCGTTGGAGGCAAACTGATCCGTCCAGTGCATCGGCAGGAAAAGGGCCTTGCGGCTTATCCGGTCCGTAACAAGGGCTCTTACGACAACCGATCCAAGGCCGTTGTAAAGCTGAACAAGATCCGCATCCCCGATGCCCAGTTCCGCCGCATCCGCCGGGTGTATCTCGACAAAAGGTTCCGAAAGATGCTGGGAAAGGCGCGGGCTTTTCCCCGTGCGCGTCATGGTATGCCAATGATCGCGGATGCGGCCTGTTGTCAGGGTGAAGCAACCGGCAGTGTCCTGCTGTTGCTTCCCTCTTTCGGCACTTACCTGGAAACGGGCTTTTCGATCCGGTGTGAAGAAGTCACCATTTGCGAAGAACCGGATATTGTATGGATCGGTTCTTTCCCTTATCGGCCATTGCACAGGAGAGAAGTTCGCGAAATCTTCTTCGGACATGTGAGACAGGGCGCCAATATCAAAATCGCGGCTGCCGTCATTCTCGAAGGCGGACATCGCTGCATATTCGCGTGCGACAGATGCCGCGTCGGGAAAATCAAACGCGGTGAAATACCCCATGCGCCGGGCGACCTCCGCAATCTGCCACCAGTCGGCGCGGGCCTCTCCCGGCGAGGGGAGGAACTTCTGCTGACGGGAGATGCGCCGCTCAGAATTGGTGACCAGCCCCTCTTTTTCCCCCCATCCTTCGCTTGGCAGCAGGACATTGGCATGGCAGGTCGTATCGGTTTTCTTCATGATGTCCGAGACAACGACGAATGGACAGGTTTCGAGCGCTTCGCGAACCAGGTTGGCTTCCGGCAGACTGTCGACCGGATTTGTGCCCATGATCCAGACAGCCTTGATATCCCCTTGCTGCATGGCCTTGAAGAGATCGACCGCCTTCAGGCCCGGCCGGGTGACAATGGCGGGAGAATTCCAGAACCGCTGAACGACAGAGCGATGGTCCGGATTTTCGATGTCCATATGGCAAGCGAGCATATTGGCCATGCCGCCGACTTCCCGTCCGCCCATGGCATTTGGCTGCCCTGTCACAGAGAAAGGGCCCATGCCTTCGCGCCCGATGCGGCCGGTCGCGAGATGACAATTGATAATGGCGCCGACCTTGTCGGTTCCCGATTTCGATTGATTGACGCCTTGACTGTAAACCGTCACTGTTTTTTCCGTTGTCAGGTAAAGCCGGTAAAATTCCTCAAGCAAGGCAATCCCGAGGCCGGTTTCCGTTGAAATATCTTTTATCGAACGGCGGGAGGCCGCGGCCAGTGCCGTCTCGAAGCCGGAGGTATGGGCATTGATATATTCCGGATTAAGGCCATCCCTTTCATGGAGAAAGGCAAGCAGCCCCTCGAACAGTGCAACGTCGCCATCAAAGCGGATTGGCAGGTGAATATCGGCAAGGTCACTGGTCATCGTCCGCCTCGGATCGACCAGAACCACCTTCATTTCGGGACGGGCGGCCTTGGCGGCAGCAAGTCTCTGATAGAGGACAGGGTGGCACCAGGCGAGATTGGATCCGACGAGGACGACCAGGTCGGCAAGCTCGAGATCCGCATAGGTGCCGGGAACCGTATCTGTTCCGAAGGCGCGGCGGTGCCCCGCGACACTGGAAGCCATGCACAGCCGGGAATTCGTATCGATATTCGCGCTGCCGATATATCCCTTCATCAGCTTGTTGGCGACGTAGTAATCCTCTGTCAGCAACTGACCGGAGACATAGAACGCGACTGAATCGGGGCCGAATGCGGCGATTGCGTCAGAAAACCGCGACGCGATCAGATCCAGCGCCTCATCCCATCCGGCGCGCCTGCCGCCGATTTCGGGATGAAGCAGACGGCCCGAATGATCCAGTGTTTCACCAAGCGCGGAACCCTTCGAGCAAAGACGTCCGAAATTGGCGGGATGCGCGGGATCACCCTCAATGGAAATGCCGCCGTCGTCATTCGCAGCGGCCAAAATACCGCACCCCACGCCGCAATAGGGGCAGGTCGTCCGGACGGTATTTTTGTCCTTTCCCGTCCTCATGCCGACTTTCTTTCCTCATTCAGGGCGGGCAGGTTCAAATGAATTTCCTCCCCCTCCAGCTTGATGGCAAAGGACTGGACAGTTCCTTCATCCGCGCCCTGCGCCTCCCCGTTCTCGAGGGAAATAACCCAGTTATGGAGAGGGCAGGTCACGCAATTGCCATGCACGATCCCTTGACTGAGAGGACCCTTTTTGTGGGGGCATCTATCCTCGATCGCAAATATGCGGTCTTCCGCTGTTCTGAAGATGGCAATTGTTGTGCTGCCGTTCTGTATCCGGCGGGCGCCGCGCTTCGGAATATCAGAAAGGCGTCCGATCGCGATCCAGTTTGCCGTCACTGCCTTCATTCCGCGGCCTCCATTTTCAGATCGGACAGCGGGATGAATTCGTGCTTGTCCTTGCCGGACACCCGCTCCGACCAGGGGTCAACCTGAGCATATTTCTGGGAGAAAACGAAGCGGCTGAAATATCCGGTGCGCGCCTGGTCGTTCTCCATAATCTGGCGGCGGATTTCGTCAAGGCCGATCCGCTTCGCCCATTTATAGATACGTTCCAGATAATGGCCCTGTTCGCGGTACATCTGGGTCAGCGCCGCGATATGCTCGATGGCTTCTTCTTCGGTCCTGACGTGGCCGAGGATTTCCGTGCCCTTGATATCGAGGCCGGCGGCGCCTGCGAAATGAAGTTCATATCCGGAATCGACACAGATAACCCCGACATCCTTGCAGGTCGCCTCAGCACAATTCCGCGGACAGCCCGAGACGGCCATCTTCACTTTCGCAGGCGTCCAGGATCCCCACATGAATTTTTCGATGCGGACACCGAGCCCGGTTGAATCCTGTGTGCCGAAACGACACCAGTCGGAACCGACGCAGGTCTTGACCGTACGAAGGCCTTTCGCGTAGGCGTGACCGGATACGAAGCCGGCTTCACCAAGATCGGCCCAGACGGCAGGCAGATCCTCTTTTCGAACACCCAGCATGTCGATGCGCTGGCCGCCGGTGACCTTCACCGTCGGGATATCGTATTTATCCACAACGTCGGCGATTTTCCGCAGTTCGGCAGCAGAGGTAATGCCACCCCACATTCGCGGCACCACGGAATAGGTCCCGTCTTTCTGGATATTCGCGTGAACCCGTTCATTGATAAAGCGGGACTGATAGTCATCCTCATATTCGTCCGGCCAATCGCACACGAGATAATAGTTAAGGGCGGGCCGACATTTTGCGCAGCCGCAGGATGTCTTCCATTCGAGAGCCTGCATGACTTTCGGAATTGTCTTCAATTCCTTTGCCTTGATCAGGCGGCGAACCTCGTCATGGCCAAGGTCTGTGCAGCCGCAAACCGGCGTAATCGCGTTCGGTTTGTAGCTGTCTCCGAGTTCAATCGTCAAAAGCTGCTCGACGAGGCCGGTGCAGGTCCCACAGGAAGAGGACGCCTTGGTATGCGCTCTCACACCGTCCAGCGTCGTGAGGTTTTTTTCCGCAATCGCAGTTGTAATCCGGGATTTGCAGACGCCGTTACAACCGCAGATTTCCGCATCATCTGGTAAGGCTGCAACGGCCGCCGTAGGGTCCAGCGG
>SBHH01000204.1 GCA_006226265.1 Alphaproteobacteria bacterium
CACCCCAGCCATCCTCTTTTACATCATCTCCTTGGGAAATTTGTGAACCCCCGGGCAGAGGCATAGGCGGTCAATGCAGGGTGTGGTTCTTGCTGCCGGTGACGAGCCGTAATCTCGCGCGGGTTCTGTCGTCACTGAAGCGATCCTTTGTTTCGATATTCCGGGTAAACTCGCCTGATCGGAGGGGGAGGAACAGTCCGCTGTCTTTCAGGGTTTCGGCCCAGTCCAGGATGGCGGGGCAGGCGATGCGGACGGTGGCAGGGGCGAGGAAATCCCCGATGAGCTCTGAAATTTGGTTGTGCGCGCCTGTTTGTGCAAGTGCGATTGCGTGCAATATCCGCCACTCGTCAGAGGATAATTTCTTGCTGCAGGTACAGCGGATGTCGACGGAACGGCTGTATCCCGCAATCATCAGAGACAGGAAACTGTCGAGCGGGAAGAGCGTGCGCGGGCATTTTGCGCGCCAGTAAGCTTCCTGCAGGACGGCATAGGGCGAGAAATCATGGCGGACGCCGTTCGCCCAGTAGCGCATACTCCAGAGCGTAAATTGTTCGGGATAGCTCAAGTCATCGAGAGTTGCCGGGAGAGTGTCAGTCATAAAGAACACGCCGTTGTTGATTTCAAGGTTATTTATTAATAATGATAATCATTCGCAATTGCAAATTATAATTCATCTTTTGAAGCAAAGCGTTCAGATTTTGGGACTGCGAGGGGCGGGCTTCGAGAGGTATGGGAGTTTGGCGGAAGGAGGAAGATATCCGGCCGGGGAATTCCCTTGCGGGAACAGAAATTCCCCGGCCGAATGTTAAGGTGATTTACTTGAAGGTAACCGTTGCGATGGCCTCATCCACCCGGGGCTTGGCCCAGGCGGCAGGATCGCTTGGCAGGGCATCGCTTGTCGTCAGGTTGACACCATCCCCTGCGGCGGTGACAAGCCGTCCGCCCGCGTCGGTAAAGACGGCAATTGCGCCCTCCAGCAGCAGGACGCCATAAACGCCGCGTGACGGGCCGCCCCAGAAGTCGGTGCCACGGATGCCGATCGTGCCGACCGGGTTATGAACCTCGACCTTCTTGTTTTTCATTTTGCCGATCTGCCCTGTGATAAAGCGGAACGGGCCTTTGGCCGCATTGATAATGGCCGTGCCGATACCCTTCTCAGGCTCAAAGAGGTATTTATCGATGACAAGCTCGCTGTTCTCGCCGATGGTGAGCTTTGTCTCATCCCTAAGCGTGATTTCAACGCGCGCATTGGGACCGGTGCTGATCCGATCATCGACCCGGATTGCCGTGCCTTTTTCAAGCGGAAGGGTCTGGCTCCCGCGCAAAATCTCAGCCTTGTTCTGAAGGCGGGTGACCTTCCCGGCCTCGGCCATTGCGGCAAAGGCGCTCGCGGGGGCCACAAAGGCGCCAAGAAGGACAAGGATCAGGGCTGTGTTCAGAAATTTTCGCATCATTTCCCTCAATTGTTCGGGGCGATAAAATATCGGTTTCATAGTCATAACAACGGATTTAGCCGGAATTAAGTTTCATCGACAGAACATCTTCGCTTAAAAGGCCGGAATGGGTATCGGGCGCGGCAATCACGGCAAGAGCGTTCGCGGTTGCTGCCTTCAGGCAGGTAACGAGGTCCGATCCGATCGCGGCATAGGCGGAAAAGGTGGTGGCGAAGGCATCGCCTGCGCCCGCGGTATTGACAACCTCCGCTTTTCCCGCCGGATGGAACTGGATCCCGTCGCTGCTGCCCGCATAGGCGCCCTCCGCGCCGTTGGTGACCAGCACGATCTTGGGTCCGAGACGGCAAACCTCGGCCATGAAATCCTCAAGGCTCCGGCCGCCCAGCCCTTTTTCGAGCAGTTCCGGCCCGTCTGTCGGTCCGAGGGGGAGGTTGCGCGGACGGGCCTTCGGCAAAAGCGCCTGGGCAAGCTGTTCCGCCTCCACCGCGTTGATGGAAAGTAAGTCGATATGGGCGAGGGCTTCGATTATATCGCCCGCCCAATAGGTGAGCTGACGAATGCCGGGATTGGCTGCGACATAGGCGCCCGCCTCTTTCGCGAGGGTCGTGATCCGGGTCAGGCAGCCCGCGCTGTCACCCGACAGGCTGGCGATATAGACAAGGTCGCGGCCCTTAAACATCTGCGGGCGGATATCGCCGTCGCAAAAGGTGGTATTGGCGCCCCGGCTCGTGAAAATCGTTGGATTGCGGACATGGGACATGACCATGATCGCCTGTCCCGTCGGCAGGACCGGGTCCTCGATCATCCATTCCGTATCGACATGCTCGCGCGCGAGTTCTTCCCGGATCGCCTTTCCCTGAATGTCCTTGCCCGTCCGCACGACGCAGGCCGTTTCGATCCCGAGGCGGGAGAGCGCAACCGCCGAATTGGTCGCTCCGCCGCCAACGGAGGATTTGATGGCGCTCACATCGATTTTCCGCCCTTCCTCCAGCAGCAGAAAGGAGGAGGTGGCGTTATGCATCGTCATCCGCTCGATATCCTGATCCTCGACTGAGGCGATCACGTCGATGGTGGCCGAACCGATGGTGAGGGCTGTGATGTCTGAAAAATTCCTGCGTTGCATCCTGTCCTCTCCGCAAGCCTGCCGCCGTCGGTGGCGATTGCATGTTTTCGCATGTCAGGTTAGCCTCATATTCAGATAGTTTCACAAAAGGGCAGGGTAAAACAATGACAAAACATATCACATGCCTGACGTTTGATTTCGACGGGGTCTCCAGCTGGTCGGTAAACGGCCAGGCGACGCCGACTATGCTGTCGCGGGGGGAGTTTGGCGGGGTTGGCGCCCTACGTGTCCTTGACTTGCTAAAAGAACGCGGGATCAAAAGCACCTGGTTCATTCCGGGTGTCACCATTGAAACCTACCCCGAGATTTGCGAGCGGGTTGTGGCGGAGGGGCATGAGGTGGGCCATCACGGCTGGTCACATGTGCCACCCGCAAAATTCACGCGCGAGGAGGAGGCGGAGGAACTCGCCAAAGGCAATGCGGCGATCCGGCGGCTCACGGGGCAAAAGGCACGGGGCTATCGTTCCCCTTCCTGGGATTTGAGCCCGCATAGCGTGGAATTGCTGCTGGCCGAAGGCTTCATTTATGACAGCAGCATGATGGGGGATGATTATACGCCTTATTATGCGCGGCAGGGGGATGTCATCCATCGGGACGGGCGGGTCGAATTCGGCGCGCCCTCGGCCCTTCTTGAAATGCCGATCAGCTGGTCGACTGACGATTTCCCTCATTTTGAATATCTCCGAAGCAAGTCGGGCGGATTGCCGGGCCTGCGCGCGAGTTCCGCCGTCCTTGAAAACTGGCTCGGCGATTTCGAATATATGCGGCGGTTTGACTGGGGCATACTCACCTATACCTGCCATCCGCTTTGCATCGGACGGGGGCATCGGATGCTGATGCTGGAAAAGCTGATCGACGGGTTGGCGGCCGGAAAGGCTGAATTCCTGACGGTGGAGGAAGCCGTCGCGGAATATAAATGCCGGAAAAAAGGGGCGGGTAGCAGCCTGAAGGCGTCATGAAATCGCCGGCCTCCATGCGGGGGCTTGAAAATCTAGGGCGGGTGCGGCTCTCCCGCAGTTTCTTCATGCGGGATTTTTTGCATTCGGAGATCGGCAGCTTCTATGGCATTCCCAATATCCCCAACGATCCCGACCTTGCGATTGAGGCCGGAAAACATCTTGCGACGGAACTGCTGGAACCCTTGCAGGACGCCTTTGGCCCCGTCCGCATCCGGGGCGCCTATCGATGCGCGAAGCTGAATGCCTTCGGGAATATGCATAACCTGAATTGCGCGAACAATATTCGAGCCGGATCCCGCCATGTCTGGGACCGGCGGGATAAAAATGGCAAGATTGGCGCCATGGCCTGCATCGTCGTGCCGCATTTCGCTGATCTGTTTGCGACGGGGACGGACTGGCGCGCCTTCGCCTGGTGGATGCATGATCATCTCCCATACAGCAGCCTTTATTTCTATCCCAAAATGGCGGCATTCAATATCGGCTGGCATGAGGCGCCGGTGCGCCGGATCGACAGCTATCTCGCGCCGAAGGGTTGCCTCACCAAGCCCGGCATGGCCAATCACGCGGGCCGCCACAATGACTGGTATGACGGCATTCTCAATTAGACTTGCCTGAATT
>SBHH01000305.1 GCA_006226265.1 Alphaproteobacteria bacterium
AAATATTTGAGGTTTCCGTCTATATTGGTTATGTGAATGAAACGATTTAAAGAGGTCCATACTGGATGAGTGATCGCAAAGCGCCGAAAAATGTCCGCAAGAAAGTTGCGGCGACGGTAAAGTTTTTTGATGAAGCGAAAGGATTTGGATTTGTTTCTCCGGCGGATGGTTCGCCGGATGCCTTTGTCCATATTTCCGTGCTTCAGGACACTTCCTACAACGAGTTGTCCGAAGGGATGCAGATTGTCTGCGATCTTGCCGACGGGGACCGGGGGCAGCAGGTTGTTGCCATCCATGAGCCTGAGGATGCTGCCGAAACCGGTGGCGGAGTGAGTGCCAATTTTGAAGTCGAGGGCACTGTCACGAGCTTCGTGCCGGAGCACAAATACGGCTTTGTTACCCCGAAAACCGGTGGAGAGGATGTTTTCATCCATACCAATATGCTGGATCGTTCCAATGTGGATCTCGAAAAGTTCGGCCTGGACACGAAGGTGAAGTGCGTTGTCCGCATGGGGCTCAAGGGCCCGATTGCCGATTCTCTCGAAATTATCTGACGAAAGGCGGGACGATGACACGATCGGAAACTTTGCGCGTGCAGCGCTATTTGCGCGAACAGTTCGGCAATGATTCCTTTGTGGTGAAGGAACGCCGTCCGTCTGACGGAACAGCCGAAGTAATGCTCGGTGAGGAATTTATCGGTGTGGTCTATCGCGATGAGGATGAAGGAGAGGTTTCTTTCGCCTTCCACATGACCATTCTGGATATGGATTTGCCGGCGACATCCTGAAGGCTGGAAATACAAAATCTAAAACCGGCTGTTTGCGGCCGGTTTTTTGTTTTTTAACCATATCCGCCTTATGTTCAGCTCATGAAACCGACAGCCAAAATCTTACTAATGATCCTGATAACCGCTTTTTGCCCGGTGGCGCAGGGAGCGTTCGCAGAATCTCCTGCCATGATCATACTGGAGGTGAAAGGAGATCGGGGAGCAGAGTTCTCGGGTGATTGCAGTTTACAGCGGGGTAGGGGACCCGAGAAGCGTTACCGTATTTCCGGCAGGGTTCCGGCAAAATACTGGCTGCCTGCGGGCGTTGTCCGCTGCAGCCTGGAAAAGGCTAATCTCAATAGTCGGCTCCTCGCCATTCTCTCTAAAGACGGAGAGGTTCTGCTGCGTCAGAAGGGCGCGCCGCCGCTTCGCTGGATTTCAGTCTTCTCAGGCAGCGACAAAGCCAAGGCGCGTGGTGCGGCGTCCGGTGCCCGGCCGCTCTGGCAATAGGAAATTCCGGCGGTTATGCTGGTTTGAGCGGGGCTTTCTCGACGCAAATAAGGCCATGTTCAAGCTGGATGGTCGCATGGTCGATTTCGAATTCTGCCAACAGATAGGCCTTGATCATCTTCAGGGTGTTTTCAATATCTGCGTCCGGCTGGATACGGACATGCATCGTGACAACCGGCTTTTCCGCCGTCAGAGACCAGGCATGCATGTGATGCACATCGACGATTTCCGGGAGATAGGCGACCAGCTTGTCTTTTATAAGGGGCATGTCGAGATGATCGGGCGTTCCTTCAAGTAAAATATGGCCGGAACGGCGAACGAGACCATAGGCGCTTTTGAGGATGATGACCGCGACCAGCATGGAGAGAAGCGGATCCGCCGCCGTCCAGCCCGTGACCATAATAATTCCCGCTGCGACGATCGCCGCGACCGACCCGAAAAGGTCGCCGAGGACATGCAGGAGTGCGCCTTGCATATTGACATTGTCCTTGTCGCCGCGATGCAGGACATAGAAGCTTATGAGATTGATCAGAAAGCCGCCGACTGCAATAGTCATCATGGGGCCGGCAAGAACGTCGGATGGCGTAATCAGCCGGGAAATTGCCTCAAAAACAATCCAGCCCGCGATAAAGAAAAGCGTTACACCGTTCGTGAAGGCAGCCAAAATCTGGAACCTGTGATAGCCATAGGACCGCTTTTTGTCCGCGGGCTTGGAAGCGAGCCGAAACGCAAACCAGGCAAGACCCAGCGCTGCTGTATCGGACAACATATGCCCGGAATCCGCAATCAGTGCGAGCGATCCGGAAATGAGCCCGCCAATGATCTGCGCTAGCATATAGGTGCCGGTCAGGCACATGATCCAGAAGATGCGGCTTTCGCTGTCTTCCGTTACGGTTGGCGCGTGATCGTGACTGTGTGAATGGTCGGCATGGCCACCATGTGAATGCGAATGTGTTTGTACCATCAGGTCGCTTATTCCTCGATCAAAGTCATCTTTCTACATAGGATGGCGGCGTCCTCTCTCCAAAGAATTTTCCCTGTCCTGAAAAATACATCAAATATCCTCCTTTCAGTGTGAAGGGCAAGCCGTGGCTCTGTCAAGGCGGCGTAATGGCTGTAAGCGGGCAGACGGGAAGGGACAAAAAAACTGCTTTTGGCTAACTTTTGGCATGTGATAGCGTTGTGCAAGTCTGAACGGAAGGCGAGTAGTGAGCTTTATCTTGACAATAAATGGCCCAAATTAAGCCATGTTCGGCCTTTATCATGCTCCCATGAATCGGGCATAAACCATTGAAAATTGGTATTTTGCCCTTATGTTTAATAAGCGATTCTATCCCGGTGCTGGAAAAATTCGGGAACGATTTTCCGCCCGGTTCGTTGTTGTGTATATCGCAATGGCGTACTAATATTAGATTTGAAGACGCGTGAGATGAATTTACCTTGAAGCAGGACGAGGGGAAGAAAATGAGAAATACGGTCACGTTCGCGGTTTTTGGGGTTGCATCCCTCCTACTGGCAGCCTGTGGTATGAAATTGGAGCAGGCTGAGAAATTGAGTCCAGCCGGAACAACGTTCCAGCAAGAGTTGTATACGGGATATATCGCCCTTGCCAAATCAGAGTATAACGAGGGCGACTACATTGATTCCGACCGTTTTGCGGAAAAAGCAATGGCTGCCACTCGGGGTGAAAAGGTTGAACCCTATTATCCCGAACAATGGGACCTTCCGAAGGATCGTGAACCGGTCCTGAAAGGCGCGCGCGAGCGCCTGGTGAAGGCACTTGACGCCGGGGCTGCAGACAAGTTCCCGAAGGAAGCCGCCCGTGCGCAGACCAGTTTTGACTGCTGGGTGCAGGAACAGGAAGAAAACTTCCAGCCGAAAGACATTGCCGCCTGCCGTGATGCTTTCGTTCTCGCGATGGACAGCCTCGACAAGATGATGGCCCCGAAGAAGGAAGCCATGGCCGAGGAAAAGGTCGTTGTTGTCGAACAGCCGGCCAAGAAGGAAATGAAGATGATGGGGCCGAAATCCTTCGAAGTGAATTTCGACTTTGATTCGTCGACTCCGCTTCCAGGATCCGACGATGAGGTTAAGGCTGCTGCGGATTATATGAAGAATTTTAAGACCCCGCAGATCACCATTGCCGGCTATACGGATACCATGGGTACCGTTCAGTATAACGACAAACTGGGTGAGCGCCGCGCTGAAGCCGTTGCCTTTATGGGCATGGATATGGGCATGGAACCGAAGCAGATCATCATGCGCAGCTACGGCCAGAAGGACCTCAAGGTCAGTACGCCGGATGAAACGCGCAACGCTGCCAACCGTCGTGTGGTTATCACCGTCGAAGGCAAGTAACAGTTAAGTTGAAAGGGCGGGATGCAATCGAACATCCCGCCCTTTTTCTGTGCTTTATCAAGGGAGATATGTCATGAAAGCCGTTATCAGCCTGCTGGCCCTGTCTGTGTTTCTGCTCGGTCTTGCCGCCTGTTCCCCGGAAGTTGGCAGCAAGGAATGGTGTAACGCGATGAAGGAAAAGCCTAAAGGGGACTGGACTGCAAACGAAGCAGCCGACTTTGCTAAAAACTGCGTCCTCACCTCCGACTGATCCATCGCCGCTTACGCGGCGCGGGTAAATATCACAACGCCTCAACGGAAACCCGTTGGGGCAATTTTTATTTGAACTGTTTTTAAACTGATTTCTTTAAGGTAATTTTTCAATACGAAAAACTCGTTCCTGAGCTTTTGTGTTTGCTATATGATGGGCAAATGAAATTCAGAAAACGAAATGTAGAAGCCATCGCAGAAATGATTGTCGGCGATGTAGAGTTTTTTG
>SBHH01000122.1 GCA_006226265.1 Alphaproteobacteria bacterium
CTTCGGATCGACCATTGCGAAGATACAGGCGGCGAAGCCCGATCTCATCGTTGCCTCCCTTGTCGGCGGGGCGCATCTTTCTTTCTTCCGTCAATGGGCAGCGGCCGGGATGAACAAGAAAATCCCGATGGCTTCAACGACCCTCGGCGTCGGGAACGAACATAAAGTGCTCACGGCTGAAGAAGGCAACGGCATTATGGTCGCCTATAACTATTCTCAGGAACTGGAGACACCAGAAAACGAGGCCTTCAAAAAGAAATGGGCCGCCGCTTATGGAGATACGAAAACGATCCACGAGATTGCGGTTTCCCATTATCAGGGCATTCTTACCTGGGCGGAAGGGGTGCGCCAGGCCGGTTCTGCAGATCACGACAAGGTGATTGCAGCGCTTGAGAAAGGGATTTCCATCACCGGACCCGCAGGTGTCGTGACGGTCGATCCGAAGACACATCATGCCATTCTTGATGTGCATATCATGGAATTTGAAAACCAGATGATGAAGGTAATCGAAACCTTCAAGCAGCGCCCGCCGATCGATACGCAGGCGGTTTGCGATCTGGCCGCGAATCCCAACGACAACACGCAGTACGAAATTAAATTCTGACTGCCGGCTGACGGGGAAGGCGGCTGAAGCTGATCTCCCCGCCTGTCCCATCCATCACGGACGACACCTTCATATCGTCGTCTTGACCGACAGCAACGGGAGATATCATGGATCTGGCAGCAGTCATTGTTGTTGAGACGGTATATATTATCGCAAGCCTGGTCCTCATCAGTGCGGGGCTTGCCATCGTTTTCGGGATGATGAAGGTCATCAACCTTGCGCATGGTGAGTTCATGATGATGGGCGGCTATGCGACGATTACTGCCGTTCATCTCGGCGTGAATATCTATGTGGCGATGCTGGTCATCGCCCCGCTCGTGGTCGGGCTGATTGGGCTCGTGGTGGAAAGGCTCGTCATCCGGTATCTCTATGGGCGGCTGGTCGATACCATGCTGGCGACCTGGGGGCTCAGCCTCTTCTTCGTCGGCGGCGTGACGATGATTTTCGGCAATACCACAACCGGGATTTCCACTCCCATCGCCGGGGTTTCGGTCGGCGATTATCAGATCAACGGCTATAATTTCTTTATCATCATCGTCGCGGCTCTTCTTGTTCTGGCGATCTGGCTGGTGCTGAAGGGAACGCGGATCGGCCTGATTGCGCGCGGAACGATGCAGCGCGCCGATATGGCGGATGCCTTGGGCTACAGTCCCGACCGCATCTATATGGCGACTTTCTTTGCGGGCTCCGCTATTTCAGGGCTCGCCGGGGCCGTGCTGGCACCGCTTGTCGGGCTGGTGCCCTCCTCCGGGGGCAACTATATCGCCAAGGCCTTTATCACCGTCATTGCAGGTGGCCCGTCGGTCATTGCCGGACTGCTCAGCAGCAGCACGATTTTCGGCGTGGTCAACCAGTTCTTCACCTTCGCGATCTCACCCGTTTTCGGTGAAGTTGCTCTTCTCGTCGCGGCGGTCATCCTGCTTCGCCTCCTGCCGCAAGGCATTACCTCCCGCTTTTTCCGGGGAAAGATGTGATGCGCGATTTCTCTATCCAGCGTCTTGTCATCTCGCTTGCTATTGCGGCTGTCGTCATGCTGCTGCTGCCACTTGGGATGAATACCTTCGTTCTCACGCCGCTCCTCATCTACGGTCTTCTCGGGATGAGCTTAGGCCTCATCTGGGGGTTCGGCGGCATTCTCTGTTTTGGGCAGGCAGCCTTTTTCGGTCTTGGCGCCTATGTTTACGCCATTTCCGCGATCAATATTGGCGAGAGTACCTTTCCGATGCTGCTTGCTATCCTCATTCCGGCAGTGTTTGCCGCGATCCTAGGCGCGATGATGTTCTATGGCCGTCT
This sequence comes from Alphaproteobacteria bacterium, assembly GCA_006226265.1. Lineage (GTDB taxonomy): Bacteria > Pseudomonadota > Alphaproteobacteria > Sneathiellales > Sneathiellaceae > Sneathiella. The sequence goes on from SBHH01000122.1 coordinate 1,898, forward strand.
CGGCGATGTCTATCTCGGTGTCATCACGCTCGTCGTCACCCTCATTTTTTTCAAGTTCATGAATTCGACCGCTGGACCGGAATATGTCATCGGCACCGCGCGGCTGGGTGGTTTCAATGGCATTCCGGGTTTTCAGACGCTGAACGTGCCGGGCATGGCGGATGAATATATTTACGGCGACAGCCTTTATTACGTGACATTTGTCATTCTCGTGCTGGTCTACTGGCTGGTGAACGGACTGCTGCAAAGCCCCTTTGGCCGCATTGCCATCGCGATCCGCGAGAATGAGCAGCGTGCCTCTCTCATGGGCTATGATATCCGGGCGCGGAAAACCACTCTTTTCGCCATTGGCGGTGCGATCGCGGGTCTTGCTGGAGCGCTTTACGCCAACTGGGCGGAGATTGTGACGCCCGGCCTTTTCAGCCTTGGCCAGACGGCGGAGATCATCATCTGGTGCATTGTCGGCGGGCTCGGCACCCGGCTTGGTCCCATTTTGGGGGCAGCGGGGCTCGGCTATCTCAAGTTTCTCCTGGGCCAGCAGGCCTTCCTTGACAATGCCATCGTCATGGGACTGATCCTGGTCCTGTTCGTGCTGTTCCTGCCGAAGGGCCTCATCCCGGCGATTGAGGATATCTGGTCGCTCAGTGTCGGCAAGCGCCGCCGGAGACGGCCCGCCCGCCGCCGCAAAAGGAGGGCGCTTTCCAATGGCTGAGACGGTTCTTGAAACCATGGGGCTCACCATGCGCTTCGGCGGCGTGACGGCCTGCGACGCGGTCAATTTCAAGCTGAAAGCGCGGGAGCTTCGCTGTCTGATCGGGCCGAATGGCGCGGGCAAAAGCACCTTCTTCAAATGTCTGACCGGGTTGTTGCGGCCAACGTCGGGTCATGTCCTCATGCAGGGGGAGGAGACGACCGACTGGCAGACCCATGAAATCGCGTCCCTTGGCGTCGGGATCAAGACGCAGGTGCCGAGTGTTCTCGATGGCGTCTCGGTCCGGGAAAATATCTGGCTTGCCGCGCGCCGCTTTTTTCCGACCAAAGAGGCGAATGACAAGGCCGCGGATATCATCGACCGGCTGTCGCTAAACGATATCGCAAAAAGCGAGGTCGGCCGTCTCGCCCACGGGGAACGCCAGCGGGTCGAGCTTGGCATCGTCGCGGCGGGCGACCCCTGGCTTGTGCTGCTGGATGAACCGGCGGCGGGCATGACCTCGGAGGATGTCGAGCGGATGATCGGCATCATCCATGAAATGGCGCGCCGCGCGGCGGTCATCATTGTCGAGCATGACATGCAGTTCATCCGGTCCGTTGCGACGACGGTCACCGTTTTCCATCAGGGCGCGATCCTGATGGAGGATCACGTCGAAAAGGTGATGGCCGATGAGACGGTGCGCAATGTCTATCTTGGGAAAAAGGCGTAAGGCATGGCGGAAGAAGACCTCCTTTTCCAGTTGAAGGATCTCGCAAGCGGCTACGGCAAGGTGCCGGTCCTGCATGGCGTCGATCTCACCGTGCATGAGAACGAGATCGTGGGGATTCTTGGCCATAACGGCATGGGAAAATCAACCCTGCTCCGGACCTCCATGGGATTTCTGCCCGCCAATGCGGGGAGCGTGCGCTTTCGCGGGAGCGATATCTCCCGCCAGTCGCCGCATGACCGGGCGCAGGCAGGTATCGCCTATGTGCCGCAGGGCCGGGGCATCTTTCCGCAGCTTTCCGTGCTCGACAACCTTCGCTTCGCCTATATGGACAACGGGCAGGGAAGCGAGGGAGATACCATCGATCAGATCCTCAGCGATTTTCCGAGGCTGGAGCCGCTCCTTACTCGCGAAGGCGGCGCGCTTTCCGGTGGGGAACAGCAGCTTCTCGCCCTTGCCAGATGTCTGATGTCCGATCCTGAATTCCTGCTGCTGGACGAACCGACGGAGGGCATCCAGCCCTCTATCATCGAGGAGATGAGCGAAACCCTCCTCAAGCAGCGGGAGCAGCGCGGCCTTTCCATCCTGCTGGTCGAGCAGAATTTCGATTTCATCGCCGATCTGGCGGACCGGGTGCTGGTACTGGAGCGCGGCCGGATCACCGGTGAATTGTCGCGCGCCGATCTGTCGGACACGGCCAAGGTCAACAGCTTCCTGGGGTTCGGGACCGTCCGGACGACCCGCGCGACGGGGGCA
>SBHH01000012.1 GCA_006226265.1 Alphaproteobacteria bacterium
GATATTCCTTTGTAGAATCCAGGTTCTTTCCGCGCGCCTCTTCTTTGACGCGCCAAGATGATCGGGATGAACGTAATTCACCGCCTCCCGTCATTGGAGGCCAGCTTCACCGCATCCGCATAGAGCACGGGCAAATGAGCATCAGGTTGCTTACTTCTAACAGGATCCTGCCGGCATATTCAGAACAGCCCTTCAGGCTGCGGATTTGTTTGTTTCCATCAAACCACGCCCGCTATTTTCGATTAGTGCTTTGTGGAGCACTTTGATGGCTTCCATGTAACTGCCATCCGGGAACGCGAACTGGATATCTACACCGCGACCGGATACATGCATGGCCAGAAGCTCGAGATTTGATTTTTCGATTGCCGATATAGCATCGCCAAGAATGGCGTTCGCCCGTAGATTAGCCCCGATTGCCGAGATGATATCGACTTTTCGGGTCTGAATATCTGCGCCGGGTTGATATTTCTGGATATTTTCGATCACACGCCGTATCTGCTTCATCGGCGCGGAAACGTAAAATGACATGGTATTCGCGTTCATGCTCCAGCTGACAAGCGAGACCTTGAAGCGCCGAAAAGCCGTCAACGCGACCTCGCCCGAGCCTGGTATGCCGACCATATCCTGATCAAACACCTCGACCTCAAATACATTTTCACGGCCGGTAACAATTTCGATGCGCGCCTCCTCCGGTATCCATTTCTCATCAATAACTGTACCGGGATGGTTAGGTTCAAAGGTATTGACGATACGAAGAGGAATACCTTGTTGCCGCAGACCTTTTGCCGCGCGCGGATGGATCGCCTCCATACCCATGTTGGAAAGCTGATCGGCAACATCGTAGTTTGTCCGCCCGATCGGCTGCACCTTGCCAGCCCCGACGACCCGAGGATCCGCGCTGGAAAGATGGAATTCCTTGTGAATGATGGCCTCTTCCGCGCCGATGGCACAGGCAATTGCAGAAAAAGTCACTTCAGAATATCCACGTCCGTAAATTCCCATCAGTCCGTCCGCAGCCTGGGTGTAACCGGTGACGACAGGCATTACAGTCGCGACATCAATATCGGCAAATGCATCGCGAACACGTCCTTCAAGGCTCATACTCTCGCTCTCGCGCCAGCCCGAAAGATCAACAAACTCGGCGTTCACACCCCTGCGGCGCAATAGAAGCATCGTATTATGTGCACTGTGGGCTTCGCCGATGCCACTTATCATTTCCCGCACGGTCATAAGATGTTCGTTGAGTTTAAAATGTCCATATCCGCAAATTCGTTGCAAATCGATCAGGCAGCTTCGAACACCTTCGACGCGTTCCTGTACAAACCGGTCGGCAAGTTTACGGTCGGCCTCATCATTAAAAGCACTTGCGTTTAGGTCCAGCATATGACTTTGGACTTTGGACAAGGCGTCCCCCCATGCCCAGTTATTTTCCGACCCGGCATAAAGCGCAAACACACCCGGCTCCCCCGTTTTCTTGTTTTCAAGCAACAGATCGGTGACGCCGCCGTAGGCGGAAACAACGAAAATCCGGTTATAGAGAGCGTCAGGTTTTCTGTCCCCTATCAGGATGTTATCGAACACGGCCTCGATATTCGACATGGAGGTGCCACCAATTTTGTGAACGGTATGCGCCTTGCGATTTTCCGCCGCTTCCCCGCTTTTGGAGGTTGGGATCGTTTTACTTGTCATAGGTTTCCCGTCTCCGCGCATTCAGACGTTCTGCAACGCTTCTTCGTTCAATTGATAGGCACCCTCTTCATCATGAACCTCCCGGCCATTGAGGGGGGGATTGAAAGCACAGGCGAGTTGCATGTCCTCTGTTCCACCGCGCAAGAGATGCTGGTCGTTCTTGTTCAGTATATAAACAGTACCAGGCTCTATCTTGTGGACCTTGCCGTCGCTGACGGTTTCCACCTCACCATTGCCGGATATGCAGTATACCGTTTCGAAATGGTTCTTGTACCAGATCGGCGTTTCCGTCCCGGCATAGATCGTCGTGATATGAAACGAAAACCCCATCCCGTCATCGGACAAGGAAAGTCGAACGCTTTGCCATGTGTCGGTTTTTACGGCCCGGTCAGAGGCTTCACACTCCTTTAGGGTGCGGACAATCATAATAGTCTCCTGAAAATTTTTCTGGCAGTTGACGTCGGTTACTCGGCAGCAATCAGGTTTGATGCGCCCGTATTAATAGCAGCGGCGAAGGCCTGATTGAGTATCTCAAGAGCGCTGGACAACTCCTCCTCCGAAATGGTGAGGGAGGCGAGGCATTTGACAACTTCACCATGTGCACCGGATGTTTCGATAACGAGCCCGCGCTTGAAGGCTTCTGCCACGATACGGCCTGCGAGATCCCCGGATGAGACGACAATGCCCCGCATCATGCCACGTCCGCGTAATTCAACGACTTGATCTGAATAGGTTTTCTGAATTTCCTTGAAACCGTCCAGCAGCGCATCTCCCTTGTTCTTAACGGTATTTGCGAAGCTGTCATCTTTCCAGAATTTTTCAATAGCAACCGTTGCCGTCACAAAGGCGTGATTGTTTCCACGGAACGTGCCGTTATGCTCACCCGGCTTCCAGATATCGAGCGCGCGGCTGATAAGCGTTACGGCAAATGGCAATCCATAACCGGAAAGGGACTTGGAAAGCGTGACCATGTCCGGTTTGATTCCTGCGGGTTCGAAGCTGAAAAATGTGCCCGTGCGGCCGCAGCCAGCCTGAATGTCATCAACGATTAGCAGGACATCGTGGCGGCGGCATACCCGCTCCAGATTTTGCAGCCATTCAATACGGGCCGCAGTCAATCCGCCTTCACCCTGCACACATTCGACAATGACAGCCGCCGGGAGATCGACACCGCTGGACGGGTCCCCAAGTGCACGATCGAGATATTCGGTACTGTCTACATCCTGCCCAAGATACCCATCATACGGCATGATGCTGCAGCCGGGCATATCAACGCCCGCAGCCCCGCGATGATGCTCGTTCCCTGTGACCGCAAGCGCCCCGAGCGTCACACCATGAAAGCCATTGGTGAAACTGATGACATTGCTGCGCCCCGTGGTCTTGCGGGCAAGTTTCAGAGCGGCCTCAACGGAATTGGCGCCCGTCGGGCCGGTAAATTGCAGGACATAATCCAGTTTTCGCGGCTCAAGAATGTATTTCTCGAACGCATTCAGGAAAGTGGCTTTTGCCTGCGTATGCATATCAAGACCATGGGTGATGCCACCGGAGCCTAAATACTCAACCAGGGCGTCCCGCATGTCCGGATCGTTATGGCCATAGTTCAGGCTGCCGGCACCGGCGAGAAAATCGATAAAATCATTACCCCCTTCGTCCGTAAGGATGGCGCCTTGCGCCTTATCGAACACGACCGGGAAGGATCGGGCATAACTTTGAACCTGTGATTCACATTTTTCGAAGATAGAGATAACAACCTCACTTTTGATTTGGGTTAAAAAGTAGCCGTTTCAAAACCATGACGTGGCACCTGAAATTCAGATACACTTGCCCGCGTCAGGCTAAAGGATAATCGGATCCGGCGTTAAGCTGCGCTAGATACGGCGGACATTATTTCCGCGCGCTTGAAAGGTCCGATATTCCAGAGCATTTCCGTCCCTTGTTGACCGTCAAAATGCTCTTTTTCATCGAACAAAACCCCCCTGTCGACATCTGCGCCCATCTCCCGGGCTATCGAGTTAAAGACACCATGGGATGCCTTATTGTCAGGTGTAATCGTTGTCTTGATGTATTTTATCTTTTTCGCGGAGGAACGATGCAAGATATCAAAGATCATTCGCTTACCGAGGGAGAGGCCGCGGGCATCAGGCGCAACGGCAACCTGCCATACGAACAGGCTCTCACCATCTTCCGGAATAGTGTAGCCGGACACAAAGCCCGCTACTTTTCCGTCTATTTCCGCAAGAGAGCAGGTTTCACTGAAATGGGAACATTGCAGCAGGTTGCAATAGACCGAATTTTCATCAAGAGGCTTGCATATCTCTACCAGCTCATTAATGGCAGTTCCGTCTTCAGGTGATGGGCGCCGAAGAATA